>NZ_VYIX01000003.1:0-300000 GCF_009755885.1 Brachyspira sp. SAP_772
AATAACCCCTTATTAAAAGCTTCTTCATCATAGAATGCTTTAGGCTCTCTATATTCCATTTACAATWATCCTTGATTTTTTATTTTATTAAAGAAATTACTTTAAAGACTTCATTATAGTGACACCATTACTAGTACCTATTCTATTAGCACCAGCATTTATCATTTTTATGGCATCTTCATAAGTTTTTATTCCGCCTGAAGCTTTTACTCCTATTTTATCTCCAACTGTCTTTCTCATAAGCTCAACATCATGCTCTGTAGCTCCACCTGTAGAAAAACCAGTAGAAGTCTTAACAAAATCTGCCCCAAACTCTTTAGCTATCTTACAAGCTAAAACTTTCTCTTCATCTGTTAAAAGGCAAGTCTCTATTATAACTTTAAGTACCCCTACATGACAAGCATCTCTTACTTTCTTAATATCTCTTTCAAATAGGTCTATCTTTTTACTCTTTAAAAAACCAATATTTGCAACCATGTCTATTTCATTAGCACCGCTATCAATAGCAAATTTGGTTTCATAGGCCTTAGCCTCTTTAATCATAGCTCCTAAAGGAAATCCTACAACAGAGCAAACTTTAACATTTGAATGTAAGAGAAAATTGTATGCAACATTAACATAAGCAGAATTAACACATACAGAATAAAAATTATGCTCCTTAGCTTCTATACATAATTGTCTTATATCATCTATTGTGGCATCTGCTCTTAATATAGTATGATCTATTAATTGATTAAGATTATCCATTTTTTATACACCTCTATATACTAGGATATAAAATATTATGGACTTTGTCAAATTTATTTTTTCTATTACATATAAAATTTATACAAAAAACAGTTATGAAACATTTATCAACTTTTTTTTAGCTTTTTTATATATGTAAATATACATTATAGCAGACAACAATATAGAAACAATATCCGCTATAGGCTGTGACCATATTATACCTTGTATGCCAAAAAATTTAGTGCCTATGTATATAGCAGGAATAAATGCTAAACCCTGCCTGCATATAGAAAGTATTAGAGATGGTAAAGCCTTTCCCAATGCCTGAAATGTTGATATAAATACAAATTGAAAACCTATAACGGGAGCCACAGAATAAGCTGCTATTAAAAACTTAGAGCCATATTCTATAACCTCATCATTATCTATAAAAATCCTAATTAAATCTTTAGAAAATATAAAAGCAATAATTAAAAATAAAACACCAGAAACAAAACTAATTAAACAAGAAAGTTTTATAGAAGCATTCATTCTCTTATAATTCTTTGAAGCGAAATTATAGCCTATAAAAGGCTGCACACCCTGCCCCAAACCTATAAACACCAATAACACAAGCGTAAATATTCTTTGCGACACTCCAAGCCCAGCAACTACATTGTCATTATATTTAGAAGCAAAATTGTTAATTAAAATATTCGCCACACTTATAAGCACATTGTTCATAAACACAGGAAAACCAATAGAAAATACATTGTTTAATATATCACTGCTAATTAAAAAATCTTTTATCTTTATAGAGAGAAAAGTGCTTTTTTTGAGTATATAAAAAGTATAATAGAAAAAAGAACATGCATTTCCTATTATAGTAGCCAAAGCAGCACCAGCAACACCCATATTCATATAAATTATCATTATAGGATCAAGTATAATATTTACTACAGTACCAAGCACCATTCCAAACATAGCCTCCTTAGAAGCCCCCTCAGAACGCACAACCTGCCCCATAGACATCTGACAAACTACAAATATAGCACCAATAGCAACTATAAGTAAATAATCCCTAGCAAAACTATAAGTGTTAGAACTAGCTCCAGATAATTTTAATATATTTTCTAAAAACACAAAAAATACTATCATACACACTAAACCAGTAGCAACACTTGCATAAAAAACAAAAGATGAAACCTTTTTAGCTTTGTCATAATTCTTAGAGCCTAAACATCTAGATATATATGAAGCTCCGCCTATACCATATATAGAACCAAAAGACATAAGAACCAAATATATAGGCATAGTTAAAGAAACAGCAGCAACCTGATTGGGGTCACTTGTCTTACCAACAAAAAATGTATCAACCATATTATAAAACACGTTTACAAGCATTCCAAGTATTGTTGGAAGAGCTAATGTAATTAATGCCTTATAAACAGGATAGTTCTCAAACACATCAATTTTTTTATCATTTTTATTCATACATTTCCTAAATACAATTATAATTAAAAAGCATTGTATTATAATCCATTTTATCATTATATCAAGCAATAAATAATTAAATGGATTTTACTATTTCAAATAAGATGAAAGCATAAGATAAGCACCATATTCAAATCTTTCGTCAGCGTCTTCAAATTTTATTTCTATTTCTGTTTCATCTGAATTGGAAGCTCCGTAATAAATATTTGATACATGTATATATACATTAGCTTTATTATATGAATCATGAAGTAAATAATAATTAATAAATCCTCCATCGCCGTCATCTTTTTCTAAACCTAATTTTGATACAGCTCCTCTTACTGATCCAACAGTAGTTTTTGAAGGAATTTTTTCAATTAATTCATCTTTTGTTTCTAATGAAAGCTGATTGAAAGGCTGAACTATTTCATAATCTAAAAGCTGAGCTCTCCATTTTTCTATTAAAGATTTTTCAATTTCTATTGGGCTTACTAAAGTGATAAAGACATTATCTTCTATTTGTATTTCTTCATCTTCAGAATTATTGAAAGAACCATCTTCCATATATCTAAATGTTTCTATTAATTTATTATCTTTATCATATACTCCCCATATAAGTTTAACAGCGAATGCCTTCATTAAAGGATTCTCAAAAAATATTTCTTTCCACTCTGTTAAAGTCCATTTCCTAGCATCCATAAATACTAATTGTAAACGCTCTGTTTGAAGTTTTAATACTTTGTTTATTTCACTTTTTAATTTTGATAATTCTTTTTTTGGAATCTCCGGAAAATCTTTAGGCAATGTTTTGTATTCTTTATTTTTTATTTCATCGAATATTGATATAGTAAAATCTGATTGTAATGTTATTTTGAATTTTTTACCTTCGCTTTCTATTATTCTAATGCCGTCTTTATTAAAATCAAAGTCGGGGATAATTTTATCTGCAAATGCTTCTTTTGTGATTTTAAGTCTTATAGTTATATCATTCAAAATTCCAGCACATGTATTTCTTACACTTGTTTGTTTGAATTTTCTTGAGGCTTCATATACAAAAGCTAATGCCTTTTTATTAGCACTTAATGCAAGAGCTTCAAGCATAAAGCATGCTAATTTAGCTCTGCTTCTTGCAATGTCTTTAGCATGATTATAAACTCTTTCAAGCTGAATACTATTTCCAAATATGCAGTAAGGATAAAGTATTCCTTTTGTTTTGTTGTCCAAATTCCAAATATTATATATATTCTCTAATGCTTTATTAAAACTTTCTTTATCTAAAGCATTACCTATTAAATCAGCATTTCTTAATCTGTAGGCGTCTTTTATATCTAAGTATTCGCCTATAATATATCTAATTACTTTAGTATCTGCCAAATTAGTTTTATCTTTAATAAATACATTAGATATTATTGAGTCATCTATAAATGAAGTAGTTTTATCAAATTTTTTATTATAATTTTTCTCTACAAAGGCATTAATTTCTTCTATAGTCATAATAATGAAGTCCTTTTTATTTTATATATTATGATGAAAAATATTATAATGAAATGATTTTTAATTCAATTTATATATTTGTGATGAAGTTATTTAATCTGTATTTGTCAAATGAAAATTAAATTAGATTTTCCGCCCTTTAGGTTTTCAGCTTTTTCTCAATTTTTATGTACTAAAAATTTTTAAGTTTCTCAATTTTTTTGTTGTTCTTTTTCCCGCAGCTCGCTGTGCGGACTTTGTCAAAGTTTTCGCCCTTCGGGCACGCTTCACGAAAGTGCACTTTATATTGGAATATGTATTAATATAAAATAATACCTTTATTTTAAGGTAAAACAATGCAGTTTTTTTGGTTCTTTTATACCAATAAAAGAACTGGGGGTGCGGGGGCTAGTCCCCGCAGATAATAAAAAAGATAAAAATTTTGCTGTTCTTTTGCTTCTTTGGGTTACACCTTACCTAAAGGTACTCCTTTAAGTTGCAAAAGAAGTAGATATTAATTACATAAAAAAGCCCCAAATAAATTAATATTTGGAGCTCTTAATAATTAACTTTTAGATAACTCTTCTATCTCATTTTCACTATAGGTCTTAAGCTTTTCAACATTAAATAGCAGCGACTCTCCATTAGAATCAACATTAACATTATCGCCCTCTTCAATATGACCAAAAAGTATCTCTGTACTAATATAATCTTCAACCTCTTTTTGTATAGCACGTCTTAAACTTCTCGCACCATATTTCTTATCAAAGCCTTTATCTATTATATAATTTTTTGCCTCATCAGTTAAACTTATAAAAATATTTCTATCTTTTATAGCTTCATTCAACTCTCTAAGCATAATTTCTATGATATCTTTCAAATCTTCTTTTGTAAGAGTATGGAATACTATAATATCATCTATTCTATTTAAGAACTCAGGATTGAAATTCTGTTTCAATTCTTCCATAGCAAAGTTCTTCATATCGTTAATATCTTTTTCACTTCCAATAGCATTAAACCCTAAAGAAGTTCCTTTAACAATATCTCTTGCTCCCAAGTTGCTTGTTATAATAATTATAGTATTAGAGAAATCAACCTTTCTTCCAAAATTATCTGTAAGCTGACCTTCTTCAAGCACCTGTAAAAGTATATTTGTGATATCTGGATGAGCCTTTTCTATTTCATCAAAAAGTATTAAAGAATAAGGTTTTCTTCTCACCTTTTCTGTAAGCCCGCCTCCCTCTTCATAACCGACATATCCCGGAGGAGCTCCAATAAGTCTGCTTACTGCAAACTTCTCCATAAACTCACTCATATCTATTCTTATAAGAGCATCACTGTCGCCAAACATAAACTCTGAAAGCACTTTAGCTAAAGCAGTTTTACCAACACCAGTAGGTCCTAAAAATATAAAACTTCCAAGAGGTTTTTTAGTGCTTTTTAAACCCGCTCTTGCTCTTCTTATAGCTTTTGATATAGATGATATAGCCTCTTTTTGACCTACTATCTTACTGTGAAGCTCATCTTCCATGCCAATAAGTCTTTTACTCTCAGAATCTAATAATCTTTTTACCGGTATATTTGTAATCTCTGATATCACATGTCTTATATCATCTTCATTAATAATTGTCTCTGTTTTATCTCTCTCACTTCTCCACTCAGCTTCTTTTTTATCCAATTCCTCTTGTAAAGATTTTATAGCATCTCTTAATTTAACAGCCTCTTCAAAAATCTGATTTTTTACAACAGTCTCTTTTTCTTGATTAAGCTCTTTTATTTTGTTTTCTAAATCTTTTAATTCCTGAGGTCTTACCATATTCATAAGTCTTGCCCTTGAACCTGCCTCATCAATTAAATCTATAGCCTTATCCGGCAAATGTCTTTCAAATATATATCTTTTACTTAATACAGCAGAAGCATAAATAGCCCCATCAGTATATTTTACTTTATGATGCTCTTCATATTTAGATTTTATTCCGTTTAATATTTCTATAGTGTCCTCAATAGAAGGCTCTTCAACATTTATAGGCTGAAATCTTCTCACCAAAGCACCGTCTTTTTCTATATATTTTTTATATTCATTGATTGTAGTTGCCCCAATACATTGAATCTCTCCGCGAGAAAGTGCAGGCTTAAGCATATTAGCAGCATCTAAAGCACCCTCTGCTCCGCCAGCCCCAATTAAAGTGTGAAGCTCATCTATAAATATTATAATATTGCCAACTTTTTTTATCTCCATTACTATGTTTTTTATTCTCTCTTCAAACTCACCTCTATATTTAGTGCCCGCAACAACAGAAGATAAATCTAAACTCAAAACTCTCTTTTTTAATAATATATCAGGCACATCAGTAGAAACAATCTTTTCAGCCAACCCCTCAACTATAGCAGTCTTACCAACACCCGGCTCTCCTAATAATATAGGATTATTTTTCTTTCTTCTTGAAAGTATTTGTACAACTCTCATTACCTCATTTTCTCTGCCAATAACTTTATCTAATGCTTTCTCTCTAGCCATTTTAGTTAAATCACGAGCAAATTTATCTAAAGTAGGTGTTCTTGCTGTATTATCTTCTTGAATACTAGAAGCAGCTTCAGAAATACTTGATGAAGAGCCTGACTTTCCTCTAATTCTCATCATCTCTTGTCTTAATGTTTTTAAATCCAAATTATAACTAATAAGAACATTATAAGCGATACCATTTTCTTCTTTTAAGATACCAAGAAGCAAATGTTCTGTGCTTATGCAATTATCTCCTAATGATTTAGCCTCTTCTGCCGCTCTGCTTATTAAATGCTGAATACGTGGTGATGGAGGTATTTTACCAAATAATTTAGTATTGCTTGTAGATTTTGTCATAGAAGATTCTATATCAAATTTAATCTTCTCTATATCTATTTTTAATTTATTTAAAACATTAACAACTATTGAATCTGTTTCATGGAATATTCCTAATAAAACATGTTCTGGGGTAAGCATATCATGATTTAATCTCTTAGCTTCTTCCACAGAGTGCAAGTCTAATATTCTTATAGCTTTATTAGTAAGACGAAATGGATAAGACATATTTATTTCCTATAATCATAAATTTATATATACTTCTTTTTTCAATATTTATCGGATATAAAAAAACTAAGCTTATAAAAAAATAGAATTGCATATTAATCAACATATACAATTCTATTATATATTACACTACTTTTAGAAAAAATTACAACCTAGATACATTAATAACAGGTACATTTCTTCTATTAGTAGAAGCCGTATTAATACTATCCAACTCATTACTTTTTATAACACTAGGATTAGCGTATAAAAAAGATAAAATCAATGCTGCAATTATAGCCATAGACAGTACAAATGAAAGCTTCCTAGAGCACATCATAGAATACATATAATTAAAAAGAGTATTTTCTTTTTTCACTATAGTACTCTCTACTTTAGCCCTGCTTAACATGCGAGCCCACTCATCATCTGGCAAGTTATTCAAACTGAAATAATTCCTTTTTCTTTCAATTTTAGTTTTAAATTGCATCATTTCATGTAATTTCATAAAAGAGTCCTTTCTTTTTCTAACAAAGTTTTCATTTTTTTGAGAGCATAAGAATAATTACTCTTAGCAGAATCACTAGATATATTCAAAATATCTGCTATCTCTTTATAAGAATAATTTTCATAATATCTCAAGATGAATACATCTCTTTGTTTTCCTTTCAATTTGCTAGAAGCTGTATATATTTTTTCTTGCAAATATACTCTCTCATATTCTTTTTCTGTATTATATCTTTTATCGTCCACAACCTCTAATTTTTCAAGATAAGGAGACTCACGCCTATAAGCTTTAGAATACATATTAATAGCAGTATTGCTAATTATTCTGTATAACCAGCCTTTAAAATAATTTCTCTCCTCATATCTTCCTATAGCTTTATAAACGCGTATTAAAACATCTTGAGTTAAATCCATAGCGTCTTCATAATTATGCATAAAGCGATAAGATATATTAAAGATATAATTTTTATACCTAGTAAGTAAAATATCTAAAGCTTCATTATCCCCATTCTTGTGGGCTTCTATTAATTCATAATCTTTTAATAATTCTTTTTCTTTTGTCATCATTATTTGCCAACTCCATATACTGTTTACATATATAAAACAGTATTCAACCATTTAAGTAAAATCAAGCCATATAAGTTTTATCTTCTTTTATACTAATATTAGTTTTTTTAACAAAATCTTTATCGCTTGAGATTACTACCTCTCTCTCTTCAAATGCTTTCTCTATATCTTTTTTAGTTAGAGTTAAAGCATTTCCTTTTATACCATCTAAATTAAAAAGTATATTAACCATTGCAGTTTCAACTATACTTTTTAATGATCTCGCACCCATATTCATAGTAGAAGCTTTATCCACTATATAATTTATAGCATCATCTGTTAATATTAGCTTCTTTCCTATGCTCTTAAAGAAATCTACATATTTTATTATAGGAGATTCTTTAGTTTTTAGCAATATATCTTTTAAATTATCTTTAGTAAGTTCATTTAAAGTTACAATTATCGGTATTCTTCCTATAAACTCTGGTATCATACCATATTTCTCTACATCTTTTACATCCACCTGACTAAGTATTCTATTTTTCTGAAGTTTATTTATAACCGCATTAGAACCAAAACCTAAACTGCTCTCACCTTTAAGACGCA
This sequence comes from Brachyspira sp. SAP_772, assembly GCF_009755885.1. Classification (NCBI taxonomy): domain Bacteria; kingdom Pseudomonadati; phylum Spirochaetota; class Spirochaetia; order Brachyspirales; family Brachyspiraceae; genus Brachyspira; species Brachyspira sp. SAP_772. Next base: position 8,363 of record NZ_VYIX01000003.1, read on the forward strand.
TCTTTATAATATCTTCAAGCCCAACAAAAGCACCGCCAAAAATAAATAAAATATTTTTAGTGTTCATTACAATACCATCGCTTGAATGCATCATTCTTCTGTCGCCAAATTCAGGCACTCTAATATCCTCGCCATTCATCATAGAAAGCAAAGCCTCTTGAACAGCCTTGTCTGAAGGATTACCTGTAGTAGATTGATGAGCATCTGCTTTTGCTATCTTGTCTACCTCATCTAAAAATACTATACCATTTTGTGCTTTCTCTAAATCGCCATTAGCCTTTTTATAGAGATTATACAAAACAACCTCAACATCATCACCCACATAACCTGTCTCTGTAAGTGTGGTTACATCTGCACGTGCAAATGGTAAACCTAAAATATCCGCTAATGTTTTTACTAAATATGTTTTACCAACACCAGTAGGTCCTATCATAAGAATGTTTGACCTAAATGGTATATCTTTATTTCCATTAATTCTCAAACAATGCAAATAAGCATGTACTGATAATGCCTTCTTAGCATCATCCTGACCTATTACTGTTTTATTAAGCTCGGATACTATCTCTTTTGGTGTTAATATTCTTGGCTCTTTTATAATCTTCTTTTTAGATTTAGTATCTATATAGTTTTCTTTGTTTGTAATATCTAATATTAAATCATAGCTTTCTTTCTCTAAAAAAGCAAAAACTATCTTTGAATTAATAAATGTAATTAAAGTATTAGATACCTCTAAAAGACCAATACTAGAATAAGGTTCATGAGATAAAACTAATATGCCGCTTGACATTAATCTACTTTTACTGTCAAAATAATGATACTTATTAATATAAATATCTGCATCCATTGTTATGAGTTCTAATATTCTTCTTACAGATATGGCAGACATAGAATCCCCATAAATTGTATAAGTAATTAAACAATATAAAATAAATCTCTCATCATCATTTAAACCAAACTCATTTATAAACCTTTCTATATTAAAATTATATTGTTTAAATGTATGTATCTTTTTTAAATCTTTTTTTATAGAGTCTACTAATATAGATATCTCATCATTATTGTTATTTACAGTTTTTTCATCATTAATAATTGTATCATCATCATAACCTAATACTCTGTTTATATTATTAGAAAGTCTTCTTGTCATGTCGTTTCTATCAGATATTAAGTTTAATGTGTATACAATTTTACTCACGCTTTCAAAATAATCTCTAAAAGCCTCTTCTCTATTTTTGTATTCTTTATTATTATTTTTTTTCATTAATTTTCCTTTTAATTATACGGTAAAATCATTATTCCAAATTACCAATTAAATCATACTCCGTATTATGTACTATTTTCACCTTTACTATATCGCCAATATTAATATTATCAACATTCTTTTTATCAAAATAAACCTCAACAAATCCATCAACTTCAGGAGCATCATATTTGCTTCTGCCTATAAACTTATCTTCCTCTTTCTTTTCTATAAGCACATCAATAGTGCTTCCTATAAACCTAGAAAGTCTCTCTTCAGATACTTCAAGAGCAATTCTCATAAGTTTATCTCTAAGCATTAGCATTTTATTTTTACTAATTTTCTTTTTATTAATAAGCAATGCATTAGTATTTTCTTCTTCAGAATATGTAAAAACTCCAACCCTATCAAGCTTCATCTTTTTTACGAATCTTGCTAATTTTTTAAAACTCTCTGCACTCTCACCCGGAAAACCTACAATTAAAGAAGTTCTTATAACCGCATTTTCATCAAAACTTCTAATGTAATTTATCATGTCCTTATAAAAAGAATATCCCCTATTTCCTCTGTTCATGTCTTTTAATATATCTTTATCTATATGCTGCAAAGGTATATCAAAATAAGGAACAACTTTTTCTGTTTTAAACATAGCATCTATTATACTTTTATTTAAAATAACAGGGTTTTGATAAAGAACTCTAATCCATTCTATACCGTCTATAGAAGAAAGCTCTTTTAATAAATCCGGCAATGCTAACTTGTTATATATATCATAACCGTAATATGTAGTTTCATGGGCTATTAAATTAATCTCTTTAGCACCATTTTTTGCATATTCTCTAGCTTCTGCAACTATATCTTCTATTTTTCTGCTTCTATGTTTACCCCTTATTGAAGGTATAGCACAAAAACTGCAATTAGCATGACAGCCGTCGCTTATTCTTATATATACACTATAATTCGTAGAAGTGTTTATTCTATCAACATACTCTTTATAGGTAGTATTTTCTTCAGCATCATGAAAACCGTCTTTCTCTACAGCAGTTAAAATCTTCTCTAAATCATGTATACCAATAGCCGAATCAACTTCCTTAAACATCTCCATAAAATTTTCTTTATATCTCTCACTCATGCATCCGGATACTATAAGTCTCTTACATTTTCCATATTTCTTATAAAGTGAATGGTCGAATATAGCATCTATTGACTCTTTTTTAGAATCCTCTATAAAAGCACAAGTGTTAATAACTATAACATCTGCATCTTCTGCTTTATCAACTATCTTGTATCCATTTTTATTTAATATAGCAAGTATATGCTCGCCATCAACTGTATTCTTCTCGCATCCTAAACTGTGTAAATATATGTTTTGCAAATCACAACATCCTTATCTTTTATTTTTTTTGAAAACTACTTTTTTATTTTAATTAATTATTTAGTATCAGTCATAATCAAATTGTATTTAGTAGAATCATTTAAGTTCTTAGTCCATTTAATAGTTTTATTAACTGTCTCTCCTGCAGCCCCCACATCAACTATCTTTCCATTAACCTTAACTACAACCTCTCCTGCATTACCTATAGTAAGCATCATCACGTCCCTTGCCTCTAAATATAATGTCTTTCCGCTTAAAAGATTTGTAGTAGCAGGTCCGCCAGAGTCAATAAAATATCTTAAATAAACAAAATGTTTAGCTGTTATCTCTATTCTAATATTTGATTTCTCAGTGTCTTGTTCTATATAAGTTTCTCCATCTATTACAGGTAATTTTGCATCTGATGATACAGCAACATTATTAGTAACATTATTTAAATAATTAGTATTCTCTTCATTATAAGCAGAATTAATCATCTGATTTTCTTCAAGTTTTTCCATCTCCACAGTAGCTAAATTATCATAAACCTCTATTATGCTTATCTTAAAATCATTAATTCCATTTCCATTCAAATCTAATATTATAGGATTGCTCTTAGAAAAAGATAAATCCTGTCCATTGATATTCATTCTAATAACATTGCCCACACTATTAAATTTAATAGTAGCAGATATTCCAAGAGGTTTGAAATATATAATATCACCCGGTTTTACATTTTGCCTAGCATTATTATCAACTATATTTCTTGCTATTTCAACTTCTCTTCTATTGTCATTATTATTTGAGGAAAACATAGATTTTATATTGTTTATATTAAAAAATATAACAGCTAAAACAACTAATATAGCCAATATTACTATAATAGGCACAAAAGAAATAGATTTTTTATTTCTAATTTTATTTAAATCCCGCTTTGTAATATATAATAATTCTGCTTCAGCACTGCTTGGAGTATATGTTTTACTATTTACTGAAACAGTGCTGCTAGTTTTATTAATATCTTCCTTTTTGTTCTCTTTATTTTCTTTATTTTCTTCTTTAGGATTTTCGTTATTAGTTTCTTTTATCTCTTCTTTTTTAGCTTCTGATTTTGATTCTTTCTTTTTAGGAACTATTTTAAACTTTCTAGACTTTGATAAATCTTCTTCAAATTTATTTTCATTTTTTTGCAAATTATAACGCTCTATCATAGCATCAGAATCTAATGAAAGCTTATCACTTATATTTTTAATAAAACCTTTAACATATATCTCACCAGGCAACAAATCAAACTGTTCATCTTCTAAGGCTTTTATAAATTTAGGTATAATATATGTACTTGATGCCAACTCTTCTATGGTAAGCCCTTTTTTTTCTCTAGCATTTTTTAATATTTGTCCTATGGTTTCCATATAATTTAAAATCCTTTAAACTTTTTAATTGCCTGATATTAAACCATCTTTTAAAACCTGCATCTCTTCTGGTATAACAGGTACAAATGTCTTATTATCATATTGAACATTATATCTAATAGACTTAAATAAATATTCTACGGGAACATTAGTAGTAGATATTCCAAGTATTCTAACAATCATACCATCTTCAGCAATCCATAAATGTATTGTAGGAAAACCTGTTCTGTCAACACTAGCCTGTTTAGGAGTAAGAAGCATATGATAAGCTAATCTATTATCGTCACTAGTATATTGAGAACTATTATAGCCAGATATATTTAAAGCACTGCCGTCAAAACTGCTTACAGGTCTTAATGCTCTGTCAGAATAAAAATCTATATTGTATTTAGATATAAGTCTAGATATGCCTGCTTTTGTATAAATAGCACCAGAATCTCCATAATGCAATGTTTGCTCACTTACAACTTTTTTTCTTGGAAATATCATCCATAATGTTTTACCATCACAATATATAGAATCGCTGTTAGTGCCACCAGAATATTCTAGTTTAAATATATTTGGATTTTTACTTATAAGAGTGCCTGTTTTTATTTTACTTCCATTTCTTTCTGTAAAGCTAGATGAGAAACTATTCATTGCAGCGAATCTATTTGACATCATACTAACAACTCTTTCAGGTGTCATTATCTGCGAAAACAATGGAATTGAAAATAAAAACAATAATATAAATATCTTTTTCATAATTTTTCTACTTCTGTCCTAAAAATAAAATAATAGTTATTATACCTATAATATAACAAAAAACCATAAAAAACAAGCATTAATACTACTATTTTTAATTATTATAATTACATAGTAATATATTTTGAAATTTAAGCTCTAATGTAAAGTTTATGTCATAAAATGTTGATATTTTGTAAAAAATTTGTTATATTTAAAAATATGTTTAAGAAATTTGTATTAGTTAGCAATCTATTTCTTATAGTAATTTTTCCTTTTAAATTATTAGCGTATGACTCTATATCATTAGATAATCTTCCAGAAACTTCAAAAATTTTTATAGAAGATAATTTTCATAACACTAATATAAGAACCATAAATAAAATAAATAATCGTTTTCATGTATTATTAGAAGATGATTTTTTACTAATATTTGATGATGTAGGAAATTGGTATGAAGTAGATGGAAAAGATAAAGCTATACCTACTAATTTTATACCAGAAAATGTAATGTATACTGTTAATAAAACCAACCCAAATACAAATATACTAAAAATAGTAAAGAAATGGAATACTTATATTATAACCTTAGATACTCATATTAATATATTTATAGATTCTTCAGGAATGCTTGTAGGACAAAAAATTCCAGATTAATAAAAAAGGACTTAAATGAAAAAAGTATTTATATTATTAGTTGTATTCAGCTCGCTCCTAATGGCAGATGAGTGGAAAATTGACCCCGCTGAGCTTCCTCAAAGTGCCATAGATTTTATAAACAAATTCTTTCCAAATAATAGAATAATATTAGCTGAAAGAGATAGAAAAAAATATGAAATTGTGCTTGAAAATGGAGTGGAATTAGAGTTTTTTATCAATGGAGAATTTAAAGAAGTAGAAGGTAATTATGTAGCAGTACCCCCAGAAATATTGCCAAAAACCGTAGCAAATACTGTAGCAATGACTTTTCCAAATGCAATTATAACAAAAATAGAAAAAAAATGGAATTTATATGAAGTAAAACTCAATAACTCTATGGAACTTTATATAGATGTCAATGGGCAGCTTCTAGGACAAAAATTTGATGATTAATATGCAATTTTATCCTTATTGCTTACTTGACAATTTAAAATTATTCTATTATATTATATTTTATAGAATAGTATATATCTTTATACTGGGGGGACTTTTTTTGATTTATGGCGGATGAACTATTTTCGAGAAAAGAAACAGTAAAAGATATTTTTTTAATTGTAGAAGAAAAATTAAAAAAAGGCCTATTCCAAGACTCTATGGAATATTTGGATAAAATTATGTCTATGGACTTTGAATATCCAAATCTATATGAAAATATATCTTGTGTAAAGTTTTGGATTAATAGAGTAGGCAAAATAGAAAGTGTTAAAGGAGATTATTTAGAATACTGCAAGTTTTTAGATTTATCTTATAAAAAATTTGAGGAGTTTATAAAGAATAAATCATACGATAAAACTTTAATAACAATAAAGGCCATTCATTACTTTATATACAATAGCATTATAACAACTGTAATGCAAAAAAATATAGAAGAAATTAGAGGTAAAGATGAATTGCATTTACTGGCTAATGCTTTTATAGAACTTAATGATTACTCAAGAGCATTAAAAGCATATGAGTATTTAAATGTAATAGAGCCTTATAATGGTAATACTCTTTCAAATATAGCACAAATTAATCATATATTAGGAGATACTAGAAAAGCAAAAATGTATATTAGAGATGCTTTGTTTTATGGTCCTTTAGATATAGAATTTGAAAGAATTACAATAGATGCGGTAAGAGAAATTAGAGATATTATTATAAGAAGAGGTATTCATAATAATAGCCAAGAAGAAATCATCTCTTGGATGAGTGCTTATGGCGAACTTATGAATATATTAGATATTAAAAGAGAATTAAATAAAGAAGAAGAATTTGAGTTAAGAAAAAATATATCTAGACTAGAAGCAGATTATAGAAAGTTTAAATTAAGAGAAACCACTGCTCCAAAACTTTTATCTGCATATGCTTTTTTAACAACATATTTAATAATGAGGCATACAGAAGAAGATATGAATGAAATAAAAATATTGGGCAGAAAAATGTCGGAAATAGATAAAGATTTGCTTCAATTTTATATAAAAATATTAAATAAGGGGTAAACAGATGTCAGAAGCTCTACAAAAATTAGAAAACATATTTTCAGAAGAAACTTTTACAAGAAAACCTTTATTGAATTATACTGTGAAATATTTTGCAGATCTATCTGCAATTATTAATGATATTAATAGCAATGAAGATATTAAGTCTGCTTTAGATACTGCTAATTTGCAATTGCAAAAAAATGCTAATCATATATCTGCATTATATGCAAGCGGATTTTTAAATCTTAAACTTCAAAACTATTCTGATAATACATTAGATAAACTTATAGGTATATTTAAAAATGCTAAAAAATGGAATATAGTAGAATATATTGCACAAAAAATATTAGATGAATATTATGAATGCGATTATGCTTTAAGATATTTAGCTAGTTATTATCAAACATCAAATAAAGAAGCTGAAGCTTTGGAGATTTTAGAGAGATTAATAAAATTTGATGTATCAAACCCTGAATTGCCAGAAAAGATAGCCCATACAAAAGAGTTAGCTGGAGATATTACTAGTGCTGTACATTATTATAAAATTGCTTTTGAAAGAAATTTAATAAGAAAAAGAACTAATGCAGAAAGCAATATTAAAAAAGTGCTTGAATATGAACCTGACAATTATAATTATTTATTAAAACATGAAAATGCTTTAAAAGAATTAGTTGATGCTAATATTATGATAGATGTATGGAAAATAATATTCTTCTATTACTTTGAAAATAACAGAGTTAATGATGCTTTAAAAACTATTAAAAATTTATTAAATTACGAGCAAGCTATAGTAGCTCAAAATAATAAAAAAGCTAAATTCTTTAGACATAGATTAGTAGATGTTTATGCTAAATTATATCCTAATCATACTCTTTTTGAAAAGATAGAAGAAATATCAACTATTACTAATGTTAATAAACAGCCAAAAGCTTGTATAGAAATATTTGAAAAGTATATACAATATGATGTAGGCAAATATGTTATGCATAGAAACTTTGGTGTTGGTAAAATTAAACATATAGACATCAATGAATTAAAAATAAAATTTGTATCTCAAGAAGAAGAGAGAAAAATGACATTTGACATGGCAATACAATCTCTCACAACGCTTCCAGAAGATGATATAAATGTATATAAAGCTTATAAATTAAATGAGCTAAAAAAAATAGCAGAAGAAAATCCTACAGAACTTCTTACTATAATATTAAAATACAAAAAAACTATTAACACTAAAGATTTAAAACAAGAATTAACTACTCCTCCTCATGTAGTGATAGCAGATTCTTCTTACAACAAATGGCTTGAAAATGCTAAGAAATCTGTAAGAGCTTCTACTACAGTAAAATTTGATAAAAACACTTTCCTTTATAATGAAGAAGCAGAAACTTATGATGCTGAAAGTTTATCTAAGTTTAATAAGACAGATAATTTCCTTGAAAAATATCAAATATACATGGAATATCTCACTTATACTCCAAACTTAAACTCTGATGAAGCAAAAGAAATGTATAATTATTTTGTTGATACAGCTAAAGACAAAAAGGCTCCTAGCGACAGCAGAATAATAAGTACAATATATCTAAAAACACAAAATGATACTAATAAAGATATACCTGTTCTTTCAGAGCTTATAAAAGATGTTGATAATAATTATACTAATATATATGAAATATTACCATCTTCAAACTATAGAGATAAATTTGTAAAAGCTATACAGGAAGGAAAACCAGATGAATATTATAATATTATATTAAAAATATTATATTCACCTCAGGTAAAAAATCACTACTTAATAGTAAACAAATTATTCTCTGACGGCAAAGTTGATATGCTTGCTAAAACTATAGATGATATATTTTTACATTACAAAGAATATCCAGAATCTTTTGTTTATTTTGCTCAAAAAATACTTGACGGTGAGTATTATGATGAAATAGATGGCGATATAAAAATTAATAAAAACTCTCTAATGATAGGTTTATTAAGTATAATACCTAATTTATCAAAAATGCTAGACAATAAAGAAACATCTCCTCAGGGAAGAAAGTTAATAAAAATAGTATATGATTTAGTATTTGATAAGGCTTATTTGCTTAAGTTTATAGAAACAGAAAATGAGGAAGATGTAAAAATAATATTTAATGAATTCCAAAAATTGGTTAATTTGGAACAGCATTACAAAACAGATATAATAACAGCTGTATTAAAGAGATTCCCAAATTGGAAAATATAATTAAATAAATATTTTAATTAAGAAATAAAAAAGAGTGCAGGCAGTAAATCTTGCACTCTTTTTTTATATACAAAAAATTTTATATTTCTTAAAAATTAGTTTTTTATTTTAATTATTGCGGGGACTAGCCCCCGCCCCCCACTTCTTTTATACCAATAAAAGAAGCAAAAAGAACTGCATTTTTTTAGCTTAAAATGTAGGTATTACAATATAGTATATACATATTGAAAACATACAAAGCTATAGTACTTGCACTTTTTGGTTCTTTTTGCGGCGGGAAAAAGAACAAGAAAAAATTGAATAAAAAATTCTATTACAAAATATACTTATTTATCTATAACTAATCTCTTTTAAAATACGGAGATAAATCTATATATTCATCATCTAGCCAAGAAGAAGCTACACATTCATATTTATTCTTGTTTAATTTATAAATTTGATACTCTATCTTTTCAGCTCTTCCTACAACTCTCTCTTTATACTCTACCAACATCTCGCTTACTCCATCATCATCAATATCTCTAAAAGCAAATTTCATCTCATTTACAACACCGCTTTTCATAGAATTAATCTCTCTATAATAAGATACATCAGCAACTAAACTAATTTTATTATTTTCAATTCTAAAAATATAAAGATAAATATCCCTATCCTCTCCGCTATCATTTAGTATATAATATTTTATAATACCAACCTCATTTTTTTTATCATAAAAACTCTCTAAATCTATAGCAGCATTTTTACCTATTTTAGAAGATTGATAAGAAAACTTTTCATCTAAATTGCTTCCATAAACAGATATTTTCTCTCCCTCAATTGAGCTAATCAAAGCTATAAACTCATTTCCTTTTGATGACTCTAAAACATCTGCTATCACTATAGAATATACTTTATAACCATCTCTTTCTAATTCTGTTTTTAAATTATCTGCCTGAGAATATTCTCTGCTGTCTATAACACTGCCCCCATTATAATAAACAATATCTCCGCTAGCTTGCAAATTAAATAATGCATTAATATCGTCATTGGCAGCATATAAACTCATAAAGCTAAAAATAAAGAAACAAAAAATAAAGAATCTTTTCATAATAAAATATCCAATAATACTTATTTGGAAGACACTTTTATATCAACAAACTTTATTTGAGAGTTTACCCTACCATCAGAACTTCTATATTTTATAATTTCAGGAACAGTATAACTATCAATATTGGTGTACGATATATCAACATCATAAATCTTTGATTTTTTATTATAATAATCAGCACTTTCTACCAAAAGACTATTTTTATCTATTTTATAATTTATACTATAGTCTTTATTCTCACCAAGAGCCCTTAATACAACTTCATATTTATCATTATCCTCTTTTACAGAATCAACAGTAAACTTCTTTGAAATAGAACTGTAACTCTCAGATACAATAGCATAAAATCCAACCGTTTCCAAAGGCTCTTCAAACACAGAAAACATCTTAGCATAAAAACTATCAACATTTTCAAGTACAATGCTTGGTTTGGAGTTTTGAACGAGAGTAAACTTTAATCTAATTTTGTCTTTTGAAGAGAGATAATTTTTTGCAGGTATAGTTGATATTTGAGCTTCTACTATTTTACCTTCTATATATGCCTCAAAACGCTTTGGGTATATAGTTGTATAATTATCTTTTATTTTGTTATAAAGTTCTTCAAAAGAAATATCCTGAGAATGAAGTAAATTAAAAAAAGATAATAAAAAAAGTAAAGTTATAAAAGTAAAGTATTTTCTCATAGTTTTTTTAATTGTCTTCCTTAAAAGTTATTATCGTAATATATATAATTTGCTTAAACAAAATAATTATGTTAATTTACATATTTGCTAGTGTCAATAGGAAGCTCTAAAACCCTCGAAGCATTAATTAAAGCATTCTTCATAATATCTGAAACACTCTCTCCCCTCACCTCTGCTAAAACTTCTGCAGTATATGGTATAAAGGCAGGTTCATTAGCTCTTCCTCTCATCTTCTGCGGAGTTAAATACGGAGCATCTGTCTCTATTGTAAACATATCCTTAGGAACATATTTTGCAGCGTCTCTTAAAAAATCATTCTTCAAATATGTACAAGAGCCAGAAAAAGAAAGTATATATCCCAAATCTAAAGCATTTTTAGCATCTTCCACATTGCCACTAAAACAATGAAATATTCCCCTCTTTGGTATATCTGCTTCTTTAAGTATATTAAAAGTATCTTTGAAAGCATCTCTGCTGTGAATAAGTATTGGAAGATCAACATTTTTTGCAGCATTACATAAAGCACTAAAGAATTTCTTTTGTTCCTCTTTGTTGGAATCATCATGATAATAATCTAAACCTATCTCTCCAACGGCATAAATAAGTTTTTTTCTATTTTCTAAAGTTTTTTTGTTTATAGTTTTTATTTTTAATTCAAAAGCCTTAATAGTGTGTTCATCATTTTCATTAGCATAATCTGGATAATAACCCATACTAAAAAATACACCTTCAGCATCAGATAATATATATAAACGCTCATCTATATCGCTAGGATGAACTCCTATATCAACAAAATAATATATTCCAGCCTTGTTTGCTCTCTCTAAAACATCTTTTAAATCTTTAGCCTTCTTGGATATATAAGTAAGATGGCAATGACTGTCTATCATAATAACTCCTAATTAGTTTTTTAAAAATTGTCTTTTAAATTAGATCCAGACAAAACATGAAAATGCAAATGAAATACGCTCTGACCAGCATTCTCTCCGCAATTATTAACTATTCTAAAAGATTCTAAATTATTTTCTTTAGCAACCTCTTTAATAGTGTCTAATACTTTTCCCATCAAATCATTATCTATTTCTGTTATATCTTTTAAATGTTTCTTTGGCACAACAAGCAAATGAACATCAGATTTAGGATTTAAATCTTTAAACACAACACAATATTCATTTTCTTTTATAAAGTTTGAAGGTATTTCTCCTTTAACAATCTTACAAAATATGCAATCGCTGCTCATAATATAAAACTCCTATAATTTATTAATAAACAAAAAAATTATTAATAATTATTACTAATTAGTATTGAAAATTAATTTAATATGTATATAATTATAAAATAAAAACAAAAAAAATAAAAGGCGGTAATAATGATAGAGAATGCCTCACCAGTTATGTTAGCATTATTTGGAGGAAGTATTACATTTGCTTTTACAGCATTAGGAGCAGGGTTAGTATTTTTCTTTGTATCCGAAATAAAACCTAAACTGCTTGCTACTATGTATGGTTTTGCTGGTGGGGTAATGACAGCTGCTAGTTTTTGGTCTTTGCTTGCTCCATCTATAGAGCTATCAGAAAATACTAATTTACCAAATTGGCTTATACCTGTTGGAGGTTTTTTATTTGGTGCATTTTTTATATGGGTATTAGATAAATCATTGCCGCATATGCATATAGTTAATGGTCATGAAGAGACTGAGGGAGCTAAAGTAAAACTATCAAAAAGCATACTGCTATTTTTAGCAATTACATTACATAATATACCAGAGGGTTTAGCGGTAGGTGTAACATTTGGAGCTTTTTCTATAGGAGATAGCGGGGTGAGTTTTAATGCTGCTTTAGCTTTGGCACTTGGTATAGGTCTTCAAAACTTCCCAGAGGGAGCTGCTGTTTCTTTGCCTCTAAAAAGTACAGGCGTTTCAAAATCAAAATCTTTTTTACTTGGAGCAATATCAGGAATAGTAGAGCCTATTGCTGCTGTGATAGGTGCTATTGCTGTTACTAAACTTACATTAATACTTCCTATAGCTTTATCATTTTCTGCAGGTGCTATGATATATGTTGTTATAGAAGAATTAGTACCAGAAGCTGTTGCAGAAGAGCACAATCACTTTGGAGTATTTGGCTTTATATTCGGCTTTGCTATAATGATGGTTTTAGATGTTGCTTTGGGATAATCTTGTATGTTTAGAATATATATACTACAGGATAATACCAACATTTTAAGCTAAGAAATGCAGTTCTTTTGCTTCTTTTATACCAATACCAAGTAGGTGCCTATTGGCAAAAGAAGTGGGGGCGCGTACCCTATGGGCACGCTTTGCAGGGGGCTAGTACCCACAAACAAAAAACTTAAAATATATTTTTTGATAAACTAAAATCAACATATTCTAAAATAACTATATTTTGTTATATTATTTTTTTATTCAACTTTTTTGTCGCTCTCGCGGTGCGGACTTCGTCAAAAAGTTGCAAAAAACGCAAGTACTATAACTTTGCATGTTTTGAATATGTATAAACTATATTGTAATACCAACATTTCAAGCTAAAAAATGCAGCCTTTTTGGTTCTTTGTGGCAACAAAAGAACTGGGGTGCTACCCTAAGGGCACGCTTCGCAGGGGGCAAAGCCCTGCAAATAATTAAAATAAAAGAGTCAAAAATTTTTAATATATATTAAAAATTTTATTTTCTATAATTTTTGGTTGTTCTTTTTCCCATAGCTCGCACCCACAGGCACTCCTTTCAGTCGCGGTGCAGACTTCGTCAAATAACCAAAAAGTGCAAGTAAAAAAATAATACTAGATCATATTAATTATGCTTTATATTTAATTAAAGTATTTTATTTATACTAAAAATATACTCTTTTTGTTTCCTTGTTCCAATACAGTAGAGACTCTATTTAGTTGTAGAAAAATACGGAAGTTACGAAGTGTTCACAGAGCTTGAACAAAGCCACCACAAATAAAAAACTAACAATTGAAAATATAATTGTTTAAGCTTATATCACATACTGAAAGATTCACCTAAGTAAATTTTACGTGCTAAAGGATTCGATACAATATCTTCTGGGCTTCCTTGAACTAATATTTTACCATTACCCATTATATATGCCCTATCTGTAATCCTTAAAGTTTCGCGTACATTGTGGTCAGTTATTAATATGCCAAGCCCTTTTTCTTTTAATGAGGCTATAATATTTTGTATATCAATAACCGCTATAGGGTCAACTCCTGCAAATGGCTCATCTAATAAAATAAATTTGGGGTTTACAGTTAATGCTCTTGCTATCTCGCATCTTCTTCTCTCACCACCTGAAAGAGTATATCCTTTTTGTTTTCGTACATGTGTAATATTAAACTCTTCAAGTAGTCTATCTGTAATATCCATTCTATCTTTCTGAGTTAAAGCATCATTATATTCAAGTATAGAAAGCAAATTGTCTTCAACAGAAAGTTTTCTAAAAATAGAAGCCTCTTGCGGTAAATAACCTATGCCAAGCTGAGCACGCTGATACATGTGAAGTTTAGTAATATCTATATCATTTAAATAAATATTTCCCTTAGTAGCAGTAACAAAACCAACAGTAATATAAAAACTAGTAGTCTTACCCGCACCATTAGGTCCTAAAAGCCCTACTACCTCACCCTGCTTTACACTATAAGAAATATCTTCTATTATTTTTCTCTTACCGTAAAATTTTGTTAAACTTACAGCTCTTATCTCTGAAGGATTTTCTTTATCATAATTAAAAAAGTTGTCTACAGTAATTCTATTTGCAGAGGGTATATCCTTATCTTTCTTTTTAAAAATATTTAAAAACTTATGAAACATATACCCTCACTTTAATTATTATTTTATTATTTATTGTTCATCAGAAGAAGAACTAGAATGTTTTTTAGAATCAAAATCTGCCATAATGTTATCAAATGTATAAAGGTCTCTTCCTTCTAGTTTTCCATTTCCAAGCATTTTTATTTTGCTAAGTATTTCATTAAATAGCTCTTCTTCTTCTAACTGTTCTTGTATAAACCAATCTAAAAACCTTGCAGTAATATGGTCTTTACTTTCCATTGCTTTTCCAACTAATTCATTAATGCAAGAAGTAACATATTCTTCATGTTTTAATATAGCTTTAAATAAATCCTCTACAGAGTTAAAACTACTTTGAGGAGCTTTCATCTCTGTAATAATAGCCTGTCCGCCAACTTTATTAATAAAATCTCTAAACTTTTCAAAGTGAGTTGTTTCCTCTTTGAAATGGCCATATAAAAATTGGCTGCATCCTTTTAATCCCTCTTTATCACACCAGCCTGCCATATTGAAATAAAGACTAGCAGAATAAAGTTCTTTATTTAACTGTTCATTTAATAATTTAATTATATCTTCTTTTATTATAGACATAGAATAACTCCTATTATAATATAAATATTGTATAATATTATAACAAATATATCAAGAAAATGTTATTTTTAATTTATAAATGTTGACATCATATTTTTGTATAGTATAATAATAAATATTATAATAATATATATGAGGTGTCTAATATGACAGAATTAACAGACAAGCAAAAGCATATATTAAATTTTTTGCAAAAGTTTATGAATGAAAACGGATATCCTCCAACAGTAAAAGAAATAATGGTTCATTTTAATTTTGCCTCCCCTACTGCGGTAACTACACATTTAACAGCATTAGAAAAGAAAGGGTATGTAAAAAAGACAGGTAAAAGAGCAAGAGGAAGTGTGCCTATAAATACAGCAGAAAAAAAAGATAATCTTATCAAAATACCTTTGCTTACAAATGAAGTTAAGGCTGGTCTTTTAATGGATGTTTCTGATGAGTCTTATGAAGATTTTTTCCCATTACCAGAATCTATAGCTCAAAATGAAAACAATTTTCTAATGAAAGTAAAAGGCGATTCTATGATAGATGCTCATATAAAAGAAGGCGATATGGTATTAGTTAATCCTTCAAATATAGAGCCTCAAAATGGAGACATCGTAGTAGCTAAAATAGATGATAATGGTGATGAAGAGATAACTATTAAAAGATTTTTCAAAGAGAAAGACTGCATAAAATTAGTTGCTGAAAATAAAGAATATCCTCCTATCATACAGGAAAAAGTTTCTATAGTTGGTAAAGTGGTTGGACTAATAAGATTAAAAATATAAAAAATAAAAACATAAAAAAAGAGACCCCTTAAAAAGAAGCCTCTTCGAAAATTCTTATAAATACTTATTTATAAGCCTCCATAGCATCATCAGCATTTTCTATAGTTATTGCTTTATATGGAACTCTCACAGCTTTTACTTCATCTAAAGTATAACCAGTATCATCAACTACATCTTTATTATTTACAACATTCATAACCATATCAACTATAGCCTTAGCCTGATCTTTAGGGCTTTGTAATACTGTACCAAGTATAGCACCTTTCTTTATCTCTTCTATAACTTCTGGTATAGCATCAACTCCTACTATTGGTATAAATTTATTACCATTTCCTATATTATAACCCTCTTTTTGTATAGATTTCAAAGCTCCCAAAGCCATAGCATCATTATTAGAGAATATAAACTCAATATTATTCTCATATTTTTTTATCCAAGCATCCATTAAAGTTTGTGCCTGAAGTATATCCCAATTAGCATTATTTATCTCTAATTCTTCCAATACTATTCCATTTTCTTCTAATATAGCCTTAACTCTCTCTGTTCTTGCTTCAGCATCTGGGTGACCTTCTTCTCCTTTAAGTAAAACATACTGCAATTTACCGTCTTTATTTTTATCTAAAGCAGGATTAGAAACCCAAGCATTTAAAACTATATTTCCTTGCATATCTCCAGATTCTAAACTTCTAGTTCCAACATACCACACCTTATCATAACTCAACAAATCTTCTTTTTTAGGCTCTTTATTAAAAAATACTACTGGTATATTAGAAGGTCTCACTTTTTCTATAACCAAATTAGCAGCTAAAGGATCAACCAAATTAACAGCAAGAGCATCAACATCTCTCTGTATGGCAGCATCTATTTGGTCATACTGCTTAACTTGATCATTCTCAGCATCAGTCATAGTAAACTTTACATTATCAGCCTTTAAAAAGCTTTCAATGTTCCTTCTCATAAATGAAATAAAACTATCATCATATCTATATATAGCAACAGCAATATCTACACCATTATCTTTATTAGAAGACTCATTAACCTTATCCGATGAACAACTAGATAAAATAGATAAAAATAATAGCAATGAAAAAATAAACTTGCTCATAAAATTACTCCTATTTTTAAATAAATATATTATTTATAAATTTCAATAGCCCTATCTAAATTAAACATCGTTATAGGTATATAAGGCACAAAAATATATTTATTATTATCAAAACTCAAAGTTGTGCCGTCTAATGGAGCTCTATTATTTATTATATTTAATGAAACCTTAGACAAAACTTCAGCCTGTGTAGAAGGGTTCTGCATTACTGTAGCAAATACAGAGTAGTTTTTTATAGCTTCTAAATATTCTGGTGTACCGCCTATTCCTACTATTGGTATATAATTAAGCATTCTTCTATCATTGTTAAAACCTAATTTCTTAATGGAATCTAATGCTCCCAATGCCATATTATCATCATTAGCAATAATATATTCTATTTTTTGAGAATATTTAACCATTAATTTATCCATTTCTATAGAAGCAGTTTTTCTATTATCAAAAGCATAAACCTCAGCTAATATATCAAGTTTAATATTATTTCTTTTTAAATAATCTTTCATATATTGAGTTCTATTCTCACTTTCAACGCTGTTAGTTCTCCCTCTTATTATTACGCATTGTATCTTTCCATCTTCATTTTTATCCCAATTAGCATGCGACTTCCAACTATCTGTTATTACTCTGCCTTGAGCTGTACCCGCATTCTCGCTGCTTCCTCCAATATACCAAACATTATTATAACTATTAAGAGCCTCTAAATCCGGCTCTCTATTAAAAAATATAATAGGTATATTTCTAACGCTCACTTTATTTATTATCGTTTGAGCATAGCTTTCATTTACTAAATTAATTGCTATAAGATTAACGTTTTTATTTAAGAATATATCTATTTGATCATTTTGTGTTATTTGACTGTTATGAGAATCTAATATAGTAAGAGAAGCTTTATTACCAATATTTTTTTCTATATAGCTTTTTAAATATTTAATATAATTATCATCAAATCTATATAAAGCCATACCTATAGTGCTTTTTTTGTTCTGAGTAAATATTAAAGATGATGATATAAATAATAAAATAACAAAATTTAATATTCGCCTACCCATAAATACCTCAATTTAAATTATAGTTAAATATATTTCTATTGTCAAGATAGATTATTACCAAGTTTCTTTAATTTTTTTAAGTATATCTTCTGTTAATTTTATAGTATTTACATCATTTTCCACAGAGACAAATCTTTTATCTTTGCCTAGTATACAATTAGCAAAATGCTCGTCTTCCAATTTTAATGGATTATCTCTGTGAATGAATACTCTTTCAATAATTGATTCTTGAGTATAATTAATTCCTATGGAAGTTTTTATTTTGCTTTCGCTGCTTGCTTGTCTGTGTATTGTGATATCTTGAGTGGCATAATCTAATATAAAATAAGCATCTTCTGTACTTATAGCTAAAGTTCTAATTTTCTCTTGTGTGATTCTGCTTGCACTTATTGTTGCTATAGTTTCATCTTCAAACTCTAATAAAGCACTTGCAATATCTTCGTTGTTTGTTCTCACTCTCTTTCCGCTTGCAGAAAATCTTATAACAGGCTTTTTCACAAGAGAAGTTACTATATCCAAATCATGAATCATTATATCAAATACAACACCTACATCTGTGATACGCGGTGTAAATGGTGCCAATCTTCTTGCTTCTATTAAATAAGGTTTTTCTATGATATGATGAAGCTCTTGAACTGCTCCGTTAAATCTTTCAACGTGTCCTACTTGAAGTATTACATTTTTTTTATTTACTATCTCTTGTAATTCTTTAGCTTGTGCATAGGTTTCTGTCATGGGCTTTTCTACTAATACATGTTTGCCTTTTTCTAATGCTTTTTTTGCTATTTCAAAATGAAACTTCGTTGGACTTGCTATTATTACTGCATCTGCATTATCTATAGCTTCATCTAAACTTTTAAATTTATCAATATTATATTTATTAGCTACTTCATTGAGATGATTTTCATCGGCATCATATATACCTGTTAAATTAATACTATCTATTTGACTCATAACATTAAGGTGAAATTGCCCCATTCTGCCTACACCTATAAGAGAAATATTTACTTTATCCATTATAATAATATCCTTTTATACACAAAAATTTAATTATAAAGATTATAATTATAATATAGTAAAATTCAATAACAAATTGATATTTTATTTAAGAATAATTGATTATATAGCATAATAAACACTTTAATATAGAAAGTTTATAAAAAATAATATATACTAATAAAAAATTAAAATTTTAGGAATATAGAATAATGGGAAGCGTATTTGGAAATAATTTGAAATTAAGCATATTTGGAGAATCTCACGGTGAGGCTATAGGCTGTGTATTGGATGGATTTCCTTATGGAATAAATATAGATAATAATTTTATAGAAAGTGAAATGGAGAGAAGAAGAGCTAAAAACAACAAACTCTCTACTACAAGGCAAGAAAGCGATAAAGTTGAAATATTATCAGGTATTTTAGACAATATAAGCACAGGTATGCCTATAGCTTCTATTATAAAAAACGAAAACAAAAGAAGCTCTGATTATTCTAATTTAAAAGTTGTGCCTAGACCATCTCATAGTGATTATACTGCTATGCTTAGATATGAAGGTTTTAATGATATAAGAGGAGGCGGGCATTTTTCTGGAAGGCTTACTGCTCCTTTAGTATTTGCTGGTGCTTTAGCTAAACTCGCTCTTAAAGAAAAGTTTGATATTAATATAGCAGGACACATAAAACAAATATACAATATAAAAGACAAATATCCTAATAATGAACTTCCAAGTTATGAGGAGTTTATAAAAAATTATGATAAAGAATTGAGTGTGTTTGATGATGATGCTATGGAGAAAATGATTAGCACAATAGAGAAAGCTAAACTTGATATGGACTCTGTGGGTGGAATTATAACGGCAGTTGCTTTTAATGTGCCTGCTGGATTTGGCGACCCTTTTTATTCTTCTATAGAGAGCAGAATTGCTTCGTCCATGTTTGCTGTACCTGCAGTAAAAGGTGTAGAGTTTGGAATTGGTTTTGATTTTGTAAACTACAAAGCAAGCGAGTGTAATGATGCATACACCATAAAAGAAAACAACAACATAAAAACTATAGAAACAAAAACTAACAATAATGGCGGAATATTGGGTGGTATTTCTAATGGAATGCCTATAGTTGTAAATGCGGCAATAAAGCCTACCCCTTCTATTTCTAAAGAGCAATTAACATTAAACATAGAAACAAAAGAAGAAGAAATTTTAACTATAAAAGGACGTCATGACCCTTGCATTGCTGTAAGGGCTGTTGCG
This sequence comes from Brachyspira sp. SAP_772, assembly GCF_009755885.1. Classification (NCBI taxonomy): domain Bacteria; kingdom Pseudomonadati; phylum Spirochaetota; class Spirochaetia; order Brachyspirales; family Brachyspiraceae; genus Brachyspira; species Brachyspira sp. SAP_772. The sequence continues at coordinate 28,835 of NZ_VYIX01000003.1, forward strand.
GTTGTAGAAGCTGCACTTGCTATAAGCATACTTGATTTATGTTTGGACATGAAAGGAAAGATATATTAATTATATTTTTATAAATTATAATTATCAACTTTTTCTAACAATAAAGTTTTTTTCTTATTGGTACGCTTCGCGAAAATACAAGTGTGTTAACTTTATATATTTGGAATATGAATAAAATATAATATAATACCTGTATTTTAGGTTAGGAAATGCAGTTCTTTTGGTTCTTTTATACCAATACCGAGTAGGTGCCTATCGGCAAAAGAACTGGGGGTGCGGGGGCTAGTCCCCGAAAACAATAAAATATAAAAACTAAATTTTGACAAACTTGAAAATTTTCAATATACATTAATTAAGCTTAGAGATTAACTCTTTTTCTAAACGCCCCATTGTTTCAATGAAATCTTTTATGTTATTAAAATTATCTCCGTTTAATTTTTTTGAAGGAATTTTTAAAGCATATTTATGTATTTCGCAATTAAAATTATTATATTCATTGTTTAGCTTTCCTATAGAAGTCTTTTCTTTATAATTATCAATTTCAGTAGGATAAATAAATCCAGCCTTTTTGGCATTAAGTGTATAGGCATAAGAGACTATTTGATGTTTGTCGTTTCTGTCTATGCTTTCACTGTCTGAATAATTAAGTCTTTTGTATTTAGCATCAAGAACTATATTATTTTTATTGTCGTCTGATAATTTATAAAAATCTGGATACATCCTCCAGCCATTATTAAGAAGGTTAATGCCGTTTTTTGAATTTCTATTTTCTGCATGAATAAAATTTTCCTTGCCTAAAAAACTATTTAAATATTCTTCAAATAGCCATGCTCCGTCAAATAACAAACCATATACTGTATTATCCTCTCTTCCATACTTTAACTTTTCATGCCTTAATATTTGAATACATATTTTTCTTAATGGCTCATATTCATAATAGTAGGGGTGCGATAATTGTTTTAAGTTTTTATTTATAATGCTTTCTCTTTTATTTCTCTCGTAGCTAGGTGTAGAATAAAATATTTGATGAGTATAATCTTTTATTTCATTATCAAAATTCAAAATATATTTGTTTTTTGTGTTTATATATTCTATGGTGTGTCTTATTAATTGAGTAATATTATTATCATAGCTGTATTCTCTAGTGTTATAAGAAATTTTACCATTGAAAGGAATATTGTTTTTGATGTATCTATTAATATCAATAGTGCCTTTAACATTAGAATCATTATGTTTTATTAATTTATATTGCCTAAAAAGCCCCTGTCTTAATGCTCTCTTAAAAAAACTAATAAACATATAAATTAAAAAATCAAATGAATCATCATAATCCTTATTATGCTCCAAATTAACAACATTAAGAGAAAGCACTTTCATAAGCATGTAATGTAGAAAATAATCTTCATTATCATTGAAAGCAAATCTTGAAGAAATTTTTATTTGTGTATTATTGTAGCTAATAAAGCCCATTATATTGTTAGTGTATATACTATCATTAATAATATCAAATATTCTGCTGTCTTCTTCTAAGTCCTTACTTTTTTTAATAGAGTTAGGAAATATGATAATATTATCTTTTATAGCTGATATAGTTTTGCCTGAAATTTCTTTTATTGAGATTATATCTTCTTCTGAAATATTGTTATGTATTTCATGTTTAGTATTATCTTTTAATTTAATAATTTTATTGTTGATATTCATTTTTTATTTATACATACTAAAAATTTGTATTTTTTTTTATTGTTCTTTTTCCCGCCGCAAAAAGAACCAAAAAGTGCAAATTAATTATAATTGATATTCTTTTTTAATCAGCTTTTTCTTTTACTATAAACTTTTTTAATTCATCAAGTTTACTTTCGGCATCGGGCATACCCCTCAAGTAGTCAAACAAAAGCCCTTTCAAATGATTCTCCCACAAACTTTTAAATGCTGTTTCTTTATTATCGCTTGAACTCTTATAATAATTTTTTAACTTCAAGAAATAAGAAGCCCCTATATGATAGGAAGAATTAAATCCATCAATTTTCTCTATCGCATCGTTTAAATTATTCATTCTATCAATTGCATCTTTTTTTATACTATCATCTAAATCTTTTAATATACTCTCTTGTGTATCAATAGCCTTAACCTCTTTCCAAGCGAACCTCCTACGCATAGCAAAGTCCATACTCTCAACGCTTCTGTCAATATCATTCATAGTGCCTATTATATAAACATTCTCTGGCACAAAGAAACCATCTTCAAAATAATCATCTTCTTCTTTATTAATTAAATTATTATATTGTGTTTTTACTTTTCCTTTAATGCCTCTATATCCGGGGTCTATAGCAAAGAATAACTCACCGAAAATTTTTGAAATCTCTCCTCTATTTATTTCATCTATAATGAATACAAAATTTTTCTTTTCAATTTTTTCTACAGTATTATTATCATTTAATTCTTTTTCTATTTCATAATTATATTTTTCATAGAATGCTCTCAAAAAACCGTAAAAATATGTAATACGAGATTCAAATCCAAATGCATCTATTAACATTCTTCTATCCCATTCACTAATGGATTTACTAATAAATATTTTATATAATCTAATCATACCATCTAAACTTTTTTTAATATTATGATTACTTTTAGTATCAATATCAAATGATATAGTTGTATCATCCAACAATTCTATTTCTTTTATAGATGCTACTTTTCTTTTAGGATCAATAGAATTTAGTTTAAATAGTTTTTCCTGTGATTGATCAATTTCATTTCCAATATCTTCTACAAATTTGAGTAAATTATTTTTTATAATAGCATCTTCATTCAATTCTGAAATATCTTTTTGACTGTCAATTAAATTTTTAAGTGCCTTTTTACAAAACTCTTTAAAAACACCGTCCTTTCTTTCAAATACAATATTTCCATTATTATTAATAGGTCTTAACCCCTCAACAAAATCGGTATAATCATAAGAAGGGTGAAACTGCACAAATCCATAATCTGTTTCTTTAAAATTGATATTTTCCATTTCTCCTTCTAACAACTTAACGTTTTCTAACAATATCATTCTAATTATATATGAATCTATATCATTTAAATTGTCATCAAAGAATTTCTTTATATTTTTATTTAATTCATATATATTATCATTATCTTTTTCTATACCAAATATATTACATATGTTAATCATATCTTTTTTAGGCATCATAGGAAAATATGTATATGGGTGATATGTATTATATATTTTTATTGCTAAATAATGATTACGCTTATTAAATACAGAATCTTGATTATCATAATCTTCTGTATTAGCCATGTTATATAATTCTTCGCCTATTTCTTTTATAAGTTCATTATCAGGCTTATCCGTTTCATTTACTATATTACCTGTTTTTTTATCATAATATAAAATATAATATCTAGAACCTCCTATAGAAAAATTATCTAATAATTTTCTATCAAGCCCGAATTCAATCCAATAACAAAAAGAATTATTATCTCCTCTGCCTATAGCATAATCATCTATACTTATATTTTTCAAACTATCCATAGGAAATTTCTTTATAAACTCTTCTCTTAATTTATCACCTTGTTTTTTTAAATCATCTAAACGCTCTTTATTTTTATTATAATACTCTCTTATAAACTCTTTATAATCTTTAATATTTTCATTATCCTTCATCATTTCTTTTGCTATATCTTTAGCCAAATAAGTTTTTCCTGTACCCGGTGCCCCTGTGAGTATGAGGTTATAATCTTCTTTTAAAAGTTTAACATATTCTTCCATACACTTATCCTTTTTAATATTGAAAACATTTAAAATCTTCAAAAACTCTCTTATTACTTTTTTATCATATTCATTACTTTTATTTAATTCATATATTGCTGGAGGTGTCTGATTACTTTCATTTGTACAATTTTTATCCCATGATATTTTTTCTTTTATACGAGTAAATTTTTTTAATTTTCTTGCCTGTATATAACGGTCTTGATAATTATAATGATAAGAATCAGAATCAACAATACCAACAAAATAATCTTTTCTTTCCCAATTTACTCTTAAACTTATTATTATAATATCTCCTAACTTTACATCATTTTCAAATTTCGCTCCTAATGGCTTATCTTCTTTCCAGCCCATTAAAGCAACATTGTCTTTTTCCATCATATTAATAAAATTTTTAATAGGATGCTCTTTTGGCTTAGCTAAAACATTTGGACTAATTACCCAATATCTCATATATTACTCATTAAAATAAAATTATATTATTTAAGTATATAAAGATTATTTTTTTAATCAATAAACTATATTACACTTTAAAAAAACAAACATATTTACTTATATACCCATATATAGTATAATAAAATAAAAAACATAAGGAGAATATATGTGAGGAGTAGCTTGCTTAATCGGTCTGATTATAGCTGGAATTATTAGCTTAATTGATAAAATAAAAGGAAAAAAAGAGTAAATTATCTATATTTATTTAATAATTCATCTATTAATTTAATTTTATCTTTATTTTTTATATGATAAAATTTGCCTATTGTAGTAGGAAAATAATCTTCTTCTTTTAATTTATATATTTTCACTTTAGCAGCTATCACCCAATTAGAAACATTAACTCTCTCAATTTCATTTTTATTAAATTTAATATTGAAGTTGTCAAGAGAATCGGAATCAGTTAAAGCCTCAGCAACGGCAACCGCAGTTAAACCATCGGCTATCATTATTTTACTGCCTTTTAAAAATTTTTTCTCTTTTACTTTTTCAGCTCCAGCCTTCACTTCAGCAAATACAATGTTATGATTATAAAATATATCTAAAAGTTTAATCTCTCCATGCTCCCCTCTCCTGCTTCCAAATTTCACATACTGCATATTATTTGTTCTCCTTAAATTTATTATCTAATCAATTTATATCATCACAAACAAGAAACCTATCCTTACCGCTTAAATCTTTTTTTACTAATACATTTTTTATATTAAGAGAATCGCATATATCAATTAATGCCTCTCCCTGATCATAGCCTATTTCAAAAAAGAAAGCCCCATTATCTTTTAAATATTTTTTTATTACACTTAAAAAACTCTTATAAAAATCAAGCCCATCATAACCGGAATATAATGAATTTTGAGGCTCGAAGTCTAAATCTTTCTGAAGAGAATCTTTATCTCTTAATGGCACATAAGGAGCATTTGAAACAATTATATCGAATCTTGTTTCTGGCGTAAAAGTTAAAGCATCAGTATTTATTATATTAATAGATTTTTCATCACCCAATATACTAATAGCATTTTTCTTTATAACTCCAAAAGCACTTTGGCTAATTTCAATAGTTGTAATATCAATATTTTTGTTTTGCTCTAAAAATATTTTTTTTAATGTTATTGCTATGTTTCCGCTTCCGCCTCCAATGTCGCATATTGAAATATTATTTTTATCTTTCGTATAATCTAATACCAAATCAATAAGCTCTTCAGTTTCTGGTCTTGGTATTAATACATTATTATCCACATAAAAATTAAACCCGTAAAACTCTTTTTTATTTATAATATAGGAAATAGGCTCATAATTAAGCCTTCTTTCAATTAATTCTTCTATATTATTAATCTCTTCTTGAGTTAATTCTCTTAATGCATCCGTTATCAATTTGATTTTATTTATATTTAAAACATGCATTATAATAGTTTGTGCTTCTATATAAGAAACTTTATAATCATCATTTATTTTTTCTAATATTTTAGCATATTTTACCAAAGCATCATTAATATTCATTGTATCTATTCACTTTATCAAACTTTTAATTTAGAATCTGTATTATATAGAATTATAGCAAAGTTTATAAATAGTGTCTATATAATTTTTTAACATATTTCTAATAATTAATCTAATAATTATTGTACCTATCAATATACAACATTTTTATTTTAAATAAACATTGTGAAAAATTACTAGAATTTATAAAAAAATATTGTATAATTTATATACTGCTTTATTTTTTTGAAAAAATTACTATATTATAAGTAGAGACGTTTGATAATTTTTCTAGGTAGTGTTGATAATTAAAATTTATGAGAAATTAATCGAAAATATATAGTAGTATTAGTAAAACGAAAAATTAGAGTAATACAAATATAGAGGTTGTTTTTTTATGAAAAGAATACATAGTTTATCAGTAAAAGTACCAATTATGGTTAGTTCTATTATAGTAGTAACTGTATTGGTATTATCTATCATACTTACAATTGCTGCTTCTAGAGGTATAAGAAATGCTACTTTAAATGGCTTTCAAACTACAGTACAAGGTTATGCTTCAACTATAGAATTAGTACTGCATGAACAGCTTATGCTTATTCAAACATATTCAAAAAGTACTGCTTTTCAAAATTTTATCACTAATTATAATGATCCAGAAGCACAAAATAATTTGCAAAGAGTGTTAAAAAACTATAATGATATTAACTACTATTCAACAAATACAGGTATAGCTACTGTTGATGGTATTATATTAGCAGATAGTTCTGACCCTAAATTGCTAGGAGTTTCACTTGCTGAGATACATCCTGAACTTTATCAAGATATAGTAAAAAATAATTATGATTTTAAGTTTGATAATATAATAAAGAAATCATTAACTACAGGCAGAAATTCTTTACTTCTAATGGGCGGTATAAAAGATGATGTTGGCAATGTACTTGGTATAGCATATATAAATTTAGATATAGATAAAGTAAATAACTCTTTCATTAAATCTTTACCTCTTCAAGGAAGTGAAAGATTAACAGTAGCAAATCATGATAAAATGGTATTATTATCATCTGATGATGAGTTTGTTGGAGTTACTTTATCCCCTGTATACGATGTTATTAAAACACAAGATAAAGGTATTATAGCTTCTTATAAAAGTGTTAATACATCAACAGCAAGAACATCAGCATATAATGCTATAAATGGAGTTCCTTGGTCTGTAATACTTGCTAAAAATGATTCTGATATATATAGTCAAATTTATAGTATTATTGCACAATCTGTTATTATAGGTGTAGCATTTATAATAATAGCTTCTGTTTTAGTGTTATTATATATTAGAAGTATTACTAATCCTTTACAAAAAATTATAAAAATATCTAAAGAAATATCTAAAGGAGATTTAACTAATACAGACCAAACAATACATAGAAAAGATGAACTTGGAGAATTGGCAGATTCATTTTCTACAATGCGTCATGAACTTGTAAACATCATAGTAAGAGTAAGAGATTCAGTAGAAAAGATTACTAACAGTGCACAAGAGCTTTCACAGGGAAGTAATGATTTATCACATAGAACAGAATCTCAGGCAGCAAGCCTAGAAGAGACAGCAAGCTCTATGGAACAAATGGCTTCTACTATAAAATCTTCTACAGACCAATCAGTACAAGGTAATAGAATGATGGTTGAATCTAGACAGTCTATAGAAAGTGCCGGAGATATTATACTTGAAACTACAAAAAATATAGAAGAAGTTTATGATGCTAGTGCCAAAATTAAAGATATTACTAATATAATAGAAAACATAGCATTCCAAACAAATATACTTGCTTTGAACGCTGCGGTAGAGGCTGCACGTGCTGGGGATCAGGGTAAAGGTTTTGCGGTTGTTGCTAGTGAGGTTAGAAACTTGGCTCAAACTACTCAATCTTCCGTAAAAGATATTACAAACTTGGTGGATAACGCTTATGATAAAATCAATAAAGCTACCGAATCTGCTAGAACTTCTCAAGAGATATTTAATGATCTTAGAGTAAAAATAGATGAAACAGCTAGAATAATGCAAGACATTAGCTCTACTGCTGTAGAACAACAAACTGGTGTTGATCAAGTTAATAGGGCTGTTGCTGATATGGATAGTGTTACTCAGCAAAATGCTGCTTTAGTAGAAGAGTCATATGCAGCTACTATGTCTTTATCTAATCAGGCACAAGAACTTTATGAGGCTATGAAATTCTTTAAAATAGATAAAGATGAATAATTATAAAATACTATAATATCAGTAATAAGTGCTTCATAAAGCATTTATTACTGTGAAAATAAAAAATTTATTTTTAATATATAGGTGCTTTTATGGAAGTTATTTATCTTTATGCTTTAATTATTTTAGGTGTATTATTTGCCACATTGGTGCTTCTAAAAACATTAATACTTAATAAAGATAAAGTAAAAAAACCAAAAGCATTAAAAAAACGTATAGAAGAATTAAATAAAAGAATTAAAAAAAATCAATATGACTATGATGCTATAAATCAGCTTGCTAATATAGAAGAAGAATTTGGAAGCAAAGAAAAAGCATTAGAACTATATAAAATAGCATTAGATGGAAACTTCTTTTCAGATAAAGATAAAATAGAAATATATAAAAAATTAGAAAGTATTTGTGAAGAATTAGGCGATATACAACAAGCGTTTAAATATACTTTAATTATAAACAAAGAAGAGCCTGAAAATAAATATTATTATATAAAAATAGCACACACTCTAGTAGAAGAAGGTTATTTTAAACTAGCATATGAATACTATCATAGAGCTTTAGTATTAAAATCAGAATTTTCTATAGATGATTTTAAATATGCTGCTTTTTCTGCTTTTCAGTTAAAAGATTATAAAAGAACAATTATTTATTTAGAAAAATTGTATAAAAAAATGTGTAAAGACATAAATCAATATAAAACTGATATTGCTAAATTGATGCAGTCTTTGGTTTCTATATATATACTTTCTGATGAAATTAATATTGCTAAATCTTTTATAGAAGAAGCTTTTATATATAAAGCTATAGATAGTGATAATAGACTTTATATGAATAAAATTTATTTATTTATATTATATAAATTGGATGATAATAAAAAATTCAATGAAATATATAATAAATTAATAGACATGTATAAAATAAATAATGATTCTATAGACCTTGCTGATTTAATATTTGATTATGGTTTTTATAGTTATTTCTTAAAAGATATAAAATCTTCTATTAGATATTTTAATATAATAAAATCTTTCAATATAGAATTGTATAGTGTTTTCAATATTAATGAAATATTAGAATATTTAAAAAATGTAGAAATAGCTAATTCTCAATTAACAAAACTATATGAAGAAAAAAAGATATATGATTCAAAATATAAAAATGATAATTTTGAAAACTATATTAAAAAAGAATATATAGATAATTGGGAAAGAGCTATTAATTTATGGGAAAGCTCATTTATACATTTAGACTATATATCTAATCTAGTAGAACTCAAAAAAACTATGAATATAGACGAAGTATTGAAAGAGTTTAAACTATATGATTTGCCAAATTATAATACACAAGACCATCAAAAAACTACTGTAGCTTCAAATAAAATTGAGAAAATATTTAGCTTAAGTTTTTCTGATTTCAAAAAGATTTGTCAAAATATAATATTATCAAAACTTTCATATACCATAGTGCAAGAATATATAGACAGTGCCGATAAAATAAAAGGAGATGAAATAGATTATTTAGCATACAATAATAAAATGGCAAGAGTTGAACTTACTTTAATATCTTTCAAAAGATGGAATAAGGTAGATATAGGTGAATTAAGTATTAGAGATTTCTTTATGAAAGTACAAGAATCTGGAGCTAAAAATGGAATATTAATTGTTACTGCTGAATTAACTAGAAGTGCTAGAAGTTATGTTTCTCATAATGAAAGTATTACTGTATATTCTAAAAATCAATTTAACAATTTACTTAAAGGAGAAATATTCTAAAAAATAATTATATATACTTTTAGAGTCTGTTTATGGAAAATATTTACATTTATGTCTTTATATTTCTACTGCTATTATTATTTATTATAGCCTTATATTTATTTATAAGTAATAATATTTATAAAAGAAATAGTGCATCTGATAGAAATATTATTGCTGAATTAAATAAAAAACTATTAAAAAATCCAAATGATTATAATACTATTTATAAGTTGGCATTAATTAAAGATGAGAATGGAGATATTCTTGATGCTCTAAAAAAATATGAGTTTCTTATATCTGTTAATTATTTTAATGATAATGAAAAAATTAAAATATATAAGAGAATAGAAAGCATATGCACCGAATTAGATTATAAAGATGAAGCTTTTAAATATTCTGTGATTATCACAAATCTAGAGCCAACTAATATACATTATTTAGTAAAAGTGGCTTATACGTTATTTAATGAAAAAAAATATCAATTAGCATGTAATTATTTTAATAAAGCCATTATGTCTAGGAAGGAGTTTAATATAGATGAACTTAAAGCTGCAATATATTCTTATTATGATATAAAAAATTATGATAAAGCTATTGCTTTCTTAGAAGATTTGGATAAAAGAATAAAAAAAGATTCTGTAAATTTTCAAAATGAATTAATAGAAATTAGAAAGACTTTAATATCTATATATTTATTTACTGATAAACTTCAATATGCTATAGAATATATAGAAGGACTTTTAAATGAATCTAATAATGTAGATAGAAATTTATTAATTTATTATAATAGAATGTATTTATTTGTATTACATAAATTTGGAGACAAAAAGAAGTTTAAAGATGTATATAAGAAAATAAAGACAACATTAAAAACAGATGAATTAGAATCTACAAATGAAGAATTAATTTTTGATTATGGATTTTACTCATATTTTTTAGGATATATAGAAGATGCTATAAAATATTTTGAGACAATTAATAAATTTAGTTCCAACATATTAAAAACATATAAAATAAGCGAAGTTTTAATATATTTATATCAAGTTTACAGAGCTAATTTGCAAGTTAATAGAGGAAACCGCAAATTAGATAATATTTATGAACATCAATATTATGAAGATTATGTACAAAAAGAAAATCTCAATGAATGGGAAGACACTGTAGAGATTTGGGAGAATAGTTTTACTAATTTTGAATATATTAATACTTTAGCTCCAACAAATAATGAAAACTCAATAGATGTAGATAATATATTATTAAATCTAAAAGTTACTCATAATATTAAATTTGACAATAAAACAAGAACAACATCTAGTAATTCAAACAATAATATTGTAGATAAAATATATAATTTAAGTTTTAATGATTTTAAAAAGTTATGCAGAAATATAATAACCAATAAACTTTCTTATACTATAGTACAAGAGTTTATAGATAATCCAGATGACAATATAGATGAAATTGATTATCTTGCATATGATAATGAAACTGGAAAATATAATTTAACATTTATTTCTATTAAACGATGGCAAAATACTAATATAGGAGAATTAATATTAAGGGATTTTATTGTAAAAGTAAAAGATTCTGGTGCTAAAAGAGGGGTATTAATAGTACCTGTAGAATTAACAAAAAGTGCCAAAAGTTATGCTGTACATAGTGAAATTGTTACAATATATTCTAGAAGCCAATTAAACAATTTACTAAAGGGAACAGTATTTTGAATGATTCTCAAAACAAAAAATTAAACTTCTACATTTATAGAATTAAACTCTTTTACATAAAAAATTTGGGATACTACTTTGCAATTTATTGTCACTAAATCAGCCAAAATCTTTACGCTATATATACTTCCACCATCTTTGATAATTTTTCTATAGTTATGAATAGTCATTATAATTTAGTATATATTCTAAATATAGTAAGTTATAGTTGGATTTTCAAATTTGTATTAATTATTTATATTATTTTCAAAATCATATTTTAGTTTTTTTTAATATAGTTTTAATTCACTATGTAAAGCTTTATAAAAATTGTCATTTTCTCCCAATTTTTCTTTTATAATATTATTTAGAATATAATTGAAATTTATAGAATTGATTATATGGTCAGTTTTTATATTTTTATAAAAGTTATAAAATATATAAAAAATTATATCCTTTATTATTATTTTATAATCTTTATTGTCTTTGAATTTATTTAGAACAATTATTAGAGCATTCATTTCACGAAATTCTATAACTAATTTTTGTGGCACATAGAAATCCGCTAAATTCGATCCTTTATCAATATAAGAATTCAAATTATTAATTTTATCAAAAATAGCTTCATTTACTTTTTCTGATTCATTATTTATGTTTACTTCTTTTAGATAGCTATCTAATGCTATTAGATATGATATATAGTAATAAGGTCTATTAATACAAATTTCAATTAAATCATTTATTTCTGTTATATCCAATTTTCCAGCAATATAACAGCTTATGAAAAATAAATTACAATTTTTATAACTTATATTATTATCATTACTTATACCGTTTTTATTAAGTTCGTATAATATCTTTTTAACATTAGTTGCATATTTAAATAATGCTATAATCATTAATAAATTTAAATTATCAATGTAAAAATATGCATCTTTATATAATATAATGTTATTTAAATACAAATCAATATATCCATCATCTATTAAAAAATGATAGTCTTTTAATGTATTATCAAAAATATCAAAATTGGTTAATTTAGAAAAATAATCATAATCAAATTTTTTTATATATATTTTATCAATAAAAGATATATATTCAAAAATTACTTTTTTATTATCTAAATTCTTATACTGATCTTTATATACATGTTCAATGCAATATTTTAATAACTCTCTTAATTTATTAAGATATTTATTTTTATTATTAGAAAAAACAAAAAATTTAAATATATTTACTATAAAAGTATAATTAGTATTAATATTATTTATTTTTATTGCTTTATCAAGTACTATATCTGTTATTATAGAGTTATTTTCTAGAAAAATTATATTATATTTTTCTAAAGAATTATATATATCTATTATATAACTTGTAATATCATAGATATTATCGTTAGTTTGTAATACCTCTTTAATAGCTTCACTTAAATTTTCTTTTAATTTATCATTATCAAAAATTGAGAAATAATCTGAAATATTTTTTATATTTTCACTATTATTGAATGTATTAAAATTATCAATTAATTCAATAAAAGCATCCTTATCAGGAATTTGCATTTTATAATATATAATATTAATATATTCTATCAATTTATCTAAATCAATTTTATTTTTATCAAGAATTTTATTATATATAGTACCTAATTTATTTTTTATATGGTTATTTTTTTCATTACCATTATTTTTGTATATTTTTATTAATTCTAATAACTTTTTTTCATTATTAAATATTTGTGCTGATGATACAAATAAAGATGCCATAAAAAATATTTCTTCATTATAAGCCTCATTTTTTAAATATTTGTTATCGCTTTTATTTTTCGTATTTTGTAATAAATCAATATTTGAATAATAATTTATCTTTATTTGATTTATTAACTTTTTTATCTCTCTAGGTGTATAATCCATATTCATTTTACCTTATATCAGTATTATCTTCTTTAAAAAAGTCTAACAATAAATATATTTGATCCAAGTTTTTAATTTCTTTAATAATGTTATTATCAAAATTATTAAACAGTTCTTTTTTAAAGTAGGTGCCAACTAAAAAATTATTCATCTCTGGTATACTTACTTCATAAGGACTTAATTTATCATAAAATGAATTATCTACACTACTATTATTTTTACCTATATTTTTTTTATCAACAGCCAATATAAACCAAATATTAATATTATCATCTTTTTTCTGCATGCATTCTATAAAAGTATATAATGATGAAATAAATTTTTCTTCTTCATCTTTTGAAAGCCTATCCATATTGTCTACTACAATAACAACATCTTTATCAAAGAAGTCAGAATATAGACTATAAAATTTTTTTACAAATTGTTTAAATTGATAAGGAGTTAAATCTTTCCCTTCTTCATATTCTGAATAACTATCTGAGGAACCATATAAAAAAGGAAATAATATTTTAACAATATAATTTTTAAACATAAATGATATTAGTAATATAATAAGAAATAATATATAGTAATGTTGACTATTAAAATTTATATTATTAAGTGGGCTATTTTTTATATAAGTTAATATAGGAATTCCTATAAATACGAAACAATATATTAATATTGTAATAAAATTAATATTTGATTTTACGTTTTTTTCAATAGTATCTATATCCTTTAATAATTTATCAAGAGGATTTTTTAAATGATCAGCATACTTCCCTTTTTTTATTTTACCTCTTTGATCTAATACATTTCTAAATAGACATCTTAAAAACTCTTTCTTTAAAACATTTTCAGGAGCATTCCATGCATCTATTGTTATAAATATTTTATCTTTTTCATTTTCTCTAATAAGTTTTTGTATTATTGTAGTTTTACCTGACCCTCTCACTCCACTTAATAATATTACTTTTCTTAATACATTTTTATTATTATCAATTATATTTAAAATACTATTACATGTTTGTTTATGAGGTAATGAATTATCTGGGTTTTCAGCTGGGGATTCATCTAATAATTTTATAGCATTTTTATCAGGCATAAATAAGTCTCACACTATTATATTTTTATTATACATCAAAATAAAAAAGAGTTCCATAAATTAACATGAAACTCTTTTATAAATAATTATTATATATTAATTATTCGCTTAAAATCTTTCTCAAAACTTCATTAACAAGTTTAGGGTTACCCTGACCTTTAGTAGCTTTCATTGTTTGCCCTACTAAGAAACCAAATGATTTTTCTTTACCTGCTTTGAAATCTGCTACTGATTTAGGATTTTCTTCTAAAACTTTTCTAATTATTGTTTCAAGTTCACCAGTATCGCTTACTTGTTTAATTCCTTTTTTCTCAACTATAGCCGAAGGAGCTTCTCCTGTTTCACACATATCTTCAAAAATCTCTTTCGCTATTTTACCGCTTATAACATTCTCATCTATAAGTTTAAATATTTCAGCAATATGTTCTGGTTTTGGTTTGAATTCTTTTATAGTTAGAAGTTTTTTGTTTAAGTATGCATTAACTTCAACCATTATCCAGTTGCTTATTTTCTTAGGCTGTTTAGGATAAGCTTTTACTGCTGCCTCATAATAATCAGCTAAAGCAGCATCTTCTGTTAATACAACTATATCCTGATCCGGTAAATCATAATCTTTTTTTAGTCTCTCACGTTTTTGCTGAGGAAGTTCTGGAAGCTCTTTTTTAGCCTGCTCAATCTCTTCATCTTTAAGAACTAAAAGAGGTATATCAGGGTCTGGGAAATATCTATAATCTGCAGCACCCTCTTTTGAACGCATTCCTTTAGTAGTGTTTTCTTTAGCATCATAAAGTCTTGTCTCTTGTAAGATTTTCTCTCCATTGTTAAGAGCTTTTATTTGTCTTTTGATTTCATAGTCAATAGCAAGTCTTACATTTCTAAAACTGTTCATATTTTTAACTTCAGTTTTAGTTCCAAGTTCTGTGCTTCCTTTTGGTCTTATAGAAACGTTAGCATCGCATCTTAAAGAACCCTCTTCCATATTACAATCAGAAACATCAATATATTTAAAAATCTTTTTAAGCTCTGTTAAATATTGATAAGCCTCTTCACCTGTAGAAATATCAGGCTCGCTTACACATTCTATCAAACAACAACCAGCACGGTTTAAATCTACATAACTTAAAGGTCTTCCAGTATCATCATGCACAAGTTTACCAGCATCTTCTTCCATGTGTATTCTGTTTATTCTTATGCTTTTATTGTATGAAGAACCATCTTCATTAAGTACAGTTATATCAAGATGACCTTCTGTACAGATTGGTTCATCCATTTGAGTAATCTGATAGTAAGAAGGCAAATCTGGGTAGAAATAATGTTTTCTAGCAAATCTGCTTTTCTTTTGAATAGTGCAGTTAGTAGCAAGTCCTGCTTTAATAGTTTTATGCACCATTTCTTTATTAACTATAGGCAAAGTACCGGGGTGAGCCTGACATCTTGGACAAGTAAGAGTGTTTGCAGGAGCACCGAAAGTGTTTGGGCATGAACAGAATGCTTTTGTTTTTGTATTAAGCTGAACATGCACTTCTAATCCTATGACTGCTTCATATTCCATATTTATTAATCCTAATTTTAAAATTATTATCTGCTATATTTTATACGAATTTAATTTTTTTTCAATATATTAAAAAAATATTTGATATAATCCATTAAGCTTCAACAAAATTGACAAAGCATATAATATTGTTATAATTATTAAAAAGCCAACCTAGCTCAGTTGGCAGAGCAACGCATTCGTAATGCGTGGGTCGTGGGTTCGATCCCCATGGTTGGCTTTTATATTTGTAAAATATTTTTTATAATTAATTTATCAATAAAAAAATATAACAATAAAACATAATATGAAAGAATTTGAACTTATAGAAAAAATAAAACAACTGTCAAATAACCACAATAAAACTTCAAACATCAATATCGGCGATGATTGTGCTGTGTTAAGAAATATTAGTGATGAAAAAGATATTCTAGTAACAACAGATATATTAGTTGAAAACATACATTTTAGCCTTAAATATTATTCTTTTTATGATGTTGGATATAAATCAGCACAAGTTAATATTAGCGATATTATATGTAAAGGTGCTTTTCCTAAGAGTGTGTTTGTGTCATTATCTATACCAAAAAACATTACAGAAGAAAATATTTTAAAATGGTATGATGGTTTTTTGGAAGCATGCAAACCATATAACATAGAAATTGCAGGAGGAGACACCACTAGTTCAAACAATGATTTTTTTATATCTATAACATTAATTGGTGAAATAGAAAAAAATAAATCAATACTTAGAAGCAATTCAAAAGATAATGACAATATTTATGTTTTAGGAATTGTTGGTGAAAGTGACTGGGGTCTAAAAAAACTATTATCTGGCAACTACAGCTATGATGATGAAAGTGTAAAAACCCATTTAAGACCAAAACTTTTCTTTAATGAATGGCAAGAGATAATAAAAAAATACAAAATAAACTCTTCTATAGATATTAGTGATG
This sequence comes from Brachyspira sp. SAP_772, assembly GCF_009755885.1. Taxonomy (NCBI): domain Bacteria; kingdom Pseudomonadati; phylum Spirochaetota; class Spirochaetia; order Brachyspirales; family Brachyspiraceae; genus Brachyspira; species Brachyspira sp. SAP_772. The sequence continues at coordinate 45,779 of NZ_VYIX01000003.1, forward strand.
GACTGTTACAAGATTTATCTCATATAGCAGAGAAGTCTAATTTGTATGCTAAAGTATTTGAAGATTCTAATTGGCAAAAGGTTAATAGATTTTTTGATGGCAGCAAAGAAGTATTAAACTCAATACTCACAGGCGGAGAAGATTATGCTGTGTTATTTACCACTCAAGATAATATAGAAGAAAAAGACAATCTTATAAAAATAGGAAAAATGACATCATCAAAAGAAGATAATAGAGTTTCATTTATAGATAAAAATAATAAAACAGTAAATTTTAAATATAAAGGATATACTCATATTTAAAACTTACTATCAGCAATTTTATCTAATGCATATTTTTTGTATTTTTCTCTAAGAGTGATAGAAGGTATCCACCAAGCCACAGAAAACACTTTTTTCTTTATAGATTCTATCTTGTCTATATAAACTTTATAATCATCATAAGTTTTCATTACATAAACATTGTATGAATAGAATGCATGTTTTTTTCTATCTATTTCAACATCAAGTTTTTTTATTAAGTTATGACAGAGTTTATAAAACTCATCTTTATTCTCTGCTTTATAATTATTAAAAGTATGAAGCAAAGAAAAGAAATTATAATAATTACAATCTATAAGCAAATCTTTTTTATTTTCTTTATAATAATTAAAAACATTTTCAAAAACTTCTAATATCGCTAAAGGCATATTTTTAGTGTAAGAGATATTACCTATTAAAGAAGTGCTCCTTTGTAAATAATAATATTTTGCGTTATTGTTATAACATATTTTTGGATTATAAACTAAAAACCTATAAAACATATCCACATCTTCAGCTAATCTATATTTTGAATAAAGTAATTTATGTTCTATTAAAAAATTTTTCTTATATAATTTATTCCAAGCAACAACTAAAGGATATTCTGGAGTATTTTCTTTTTCTGTAGTATTAACATTAAAATTACTAATACCTTCAATGTAGGAGTTTTTAAATTTCTTCTTCCAAATATTTAATCTGTTATGATAATAAGGCTTTATATTATTAGTAGCTTCATTAAAAGTATATATATTATTTGTAAAAACTATGTCAGCATCACTTTTTAAAGCAGTATTATATAACTCTTCAATAAAGTTCTCAGATACAAAATCATCAGAATCTATAAATGAAATATAATCTGCATTGCTTTCTAATAAACCGCTATTTCTTGCAAAACCTAAACCTTGATTTTCCTTATGATTAATAATTTTTACTCTATTGTCTTTATTTATATATTCTTTAATAATATTTTCTGAGTTGTCAGTAGAACAATCATTAACACAAATTATTTCTATATCTTTTAATGTTTGATTAATCACACTATCCAAACATTTTCTTAAATATTTTTCAACATTATAAATTGGTAAAACAACAGAAACTTTAGGCATTAAAAACATCTCCTATTATTTATAATTAGCATATATACTTACTATTTTTAGTAAAACCTCAACCATCTTCTCCAAAGACTGAACAGGAATATACTCAAATCTACTATGGGCATTTTCTCCTCCAGTAGAAAGATTAGGACAAGGAAGATTTCTAAACGATAACCTAGCACCATCAGTGCCTCCTCTAATAGGAACTTGTTTTTCTTTTATACCGCATTCATTAAAAGCTATTTTAGCATTTTCTATTAAATGCATATGAGGAAGTATTTTTTCTTTCATATTGTAGTAACTATCTTTAAGCTTAACTACAAATGTGTTTTCACCATACTTTTTATTTAGAAACTCACAAATATTTTTTATAAACTCTTTTTTATTTTCAAACTTTTCTCTGTCATGATCTCTTATTATATATTCAAGCTTAGCATTTTCTTCATTGCCTTCTATATATGATAAATGATAAAAACCTTCATAATTTTCTGTATACTCTGGCTTTTCGTTTTGCGGAAGCATGCCATTAAACTCCATAGCAAGTAATATGGCATTTTTCATTTTGTTTTTAGCATAACCCGGATGAACATTAACCCCATTAACAACTATATTACAAGAAGCAGCATTAAAGTTCTCGTATTCTATCTCTCCTAATTCTCCGCCGTCTATAGTATATGCAAAATCAGCTCCAAACCCTTCAACATTAAAATGCTCTATACCAGAACCTATTTCTTCATCTGGAGTAAATGCTATTTTTATCTCTCCATGCTCTATACTTTTATCTTTCATTATAGTTTCAACCATAGTCATAATCTCAGCAATACCAGCCTTGTCATCAGCACCCAAAAGTGTTGTACCGTCTGTTACTATTAAATCAGAGCCTATATATTTATTTAAATTAAGAAAATCTTTTACACTAAATATTATGTTTTTTTCTTTGTTTAATATTATGTCTTTACCATCATAATTTTTGATTATATTAGCCTTTATATCCTTGCCGCTAACATCTTCAACAGTATCCAAATGAGCAATAAAACCTATTTTGGCTTTATCCTCTTTTCCCTTAGTTGCAGGAATTGCAGCATATACAAAAGATTTCTCATCAATATAAGAATTATCAACTCCTAAATCTTTTAACTCTTTTAATAAATATTCAGCAAACACTCTCTGCCCAATAGAGCTTGGTGTTTCATTTTCATTGGCAGACGATGATGAAGTGTCAAAAGCAGTGTATTTTATAAATCTTTCATAAGCTTTCATAATATTATCCTAAAAATTAATATTTATATATTATCAAAAAAGAGTAAATATTCAATATTTAATTGATATTTTAATTTCTTTATGTTATATTTGCTAAATTAATAAATTATGGGTAAAATTATGAAAAAATATTTGTCTTTAGTTATTATCATTTTTAATGTTTTTAATGCATTATACAGTCAAACAACAAACATACAAACAACAAATACAAACTCTGGTAAATATGGAATTTTAAGTGCATCATTAGAATTAATAGCATATGGAAGAATGAGTGATTTAATAGAACAAACAGGAAATGAAGATACATTAGGGGTACTTCTTTATGGAGATTTGCACTATATAAAAGAATATAAATATGCATCTATTGAAGCAAATATAAATGCTAGATTTTATGAACCTTTATCTCATAAAGCTAGATTTTATAAAGATATGTCTCCTCCTGTTGTTGATTTTTCTAAAATGAATCTATTTGTAAATTTCAAATATATTGGAGTAAGAGCTGGGGTATTAGAACCATACACAAAAAATATACCTATGACTTCATATTTCCCTACACTATTTTATTTTCACACAGTAAGCAGCAACAAAGCAACTATATTATCAGGACCAAGAGATATGCCTATAGGTTATGAAACGCAATTTATACCAAGATACGATACAGGTCTTATGATAGAGTCATCGTTCTATGGAGTATTCATTGGAATTGGTGTGGTCAATGGTGAAATGGGGCTTGACCCTAACTCTTCTAAAGGATTAATGGCTAAAATATCCTATAGTAACGATTATATTAATACTGGTGTTGCAGGTATAGTAAGTCAGCTTGGATCAATACCTATAAAAGAATATGGAGATAGTATTAATGCTTTTTTCTATTTTAAAAATGGCAAAAATGGAAGATTTACAGTAGGAATAGAAGGATTTTGGTTTAGACATGGAATAATGAGATACAATGAATATTCACCGGGAAACGAAAATAATAATCCTCACAATTATAATGGAGGATACTATACAGATTTCTCTATTCAAACATTTGATGGCAATAAACCTTATTATGCTATGAGCGGTTTTCTTTTCTTTGAGGCGAGAAGATTATGGATTATAGATATTACAGCACATGTTGGAGTGCATGATAATAATATTTATTCAAACAGTGAAGATATTTTTCAGCCTAAATATAGAGCATTTTTAAAACTTACTTTTAATGTTACAGAAGATTTTAAAATTATGGTTTCAGATACATTTACATATGACCCTGTATATAAAAATAATTATCAATATTATGAGCTTGAAAATAGAAATCAAGTTGGCGTAATTTCATATAATGAAAAAAACGGTCATTACACTGTAGACAATGATTTTTATATAGGTTTGAGTTTTAAATTTGGTGGAGTTTGGGGTAAATAAATATAATTAAGAAACAAAATTATCAATTTCTTTTAAAATATTTTCTCTTAAGATGTTTCTTTTTGTTTTAATTTCTTTTAGAATATCCAATGCAAGAGAAGCATCTTTGAGAGATTTTCTTATCTGCCAAAAGCCGCTGTCCCAAAGAGATATTTTAAATTTATCTGCATTAACTTTTTCTATATTAGTATAAAAATATTTATAAAGCTCTTTTGAAATATCAATTAAATCTTTAGCTTCTTTTGTGAAAGAAATATTTTTTAAATAATCATATACAAATCTGCTTTCTCCATCATAACTAAAAAAACTATTATTGCAAAAAACTTCTTTATAATCAAACGGATAAAAATGATTAATTATTTTATAATATTTGTTATTATAAAAAATATTATCCATAGCAGAGGTTTGATTGGAAGTAGAAAATAAGCTCCACACTATAGAGTCATTTTTAAAATCATCAGAAAAACTTTTTTTTGGAATAATAAATTGATCACTTCCATTAAGCCAATTAACTTTTACACTTCTTCTAACGGCATGTATAATCATAGCTTTTTCAAAATTTTCTTTTGTGATAGAAAGAGAACCTGCAGAAGCCTGAGGAGCAGAAAATATTGCTGTGAGATTTTGTTTTTGTAAATCGCTTCCGCAGCTCATAAGTGAACCTATAAAACCATCGCATATTTTGTTTCTTATGTCTTTTCCATTTTCTTTTACAACTATAGCAGATGATAAAGGCACAAATGATGATGTTGTTCTTATTCTCTTTATCCATTTATTTAACAGTTCTTCTCTAGAAACCACGCTATAATTTTTTTTAGTTTTTAATTCTCCATTATCATTAAGTATATCTAATACTATATTTTCTTTTTTTATGTTAAACAATTTTGAAACTTTCCATATTATAAAACTCACAGGAAAGGGAGTTGTTTTTGAAGTGTTATCAAAATTAGAAGAAGAGAATATAAAACCATTCATAAACTTATAATTACAAACATTGTTTCTAAACTTTTCATTATTGTTTGATTTTATATAATTTGTTTTAGAAAATATTGCTAAATAAACTTCTCTATATAAAAACTCTCTGTATATTCTAAACATAAACTGAGCATAAAGCTCTCTCGAAGATTCTCCTAATTTTTCGGCGTGCATAATATCTCTTATTTTGCTAATACTCACATTTTTTTTGCTTTTTGAATTTGTGCCTGCAACTTGACTTGTAGCATATGGAGGGTTTATAAATATTAACCATTTTAAGTTTTTATTATTTAAGTCTTTTATTAATTTTTTTGGAAGCTTTTGATAGTTAAAAATATTTTCTGAAACAACTATATCATCATTCAAATAATCATATTGAAATAAACAAACTCCTCTGAACTTTTTCTTGCAATAATCAATATCTTTTTCATCTATTGTAGACATATACAAATATTTATACAATTCTTTATCTAAATAATATTCTAAATTCCCTCTTCCAGATGCCATATCCCATATTCTATAATTGCCGCTTTTTAATTCATCTATAGAAATAACACTATTTATATACTCTAAAGACTTTTTGGCAAATATCAAAGGTGTATAAAACTCACCTAAATATCTTTTTTTGGAATTATATTCACTCATATTATAATATCTGTGTAAATTGTGTTTCTTTAGATTTTTTATTATCTATCTCGATTATCTCTTTTTCATCATCTTTATCATTATAATTATAAGAAATCGTTATAGACAAAGTTTCAGCCTCTTCTTTAGAAAAATAACCCATTATGTTTGCAGATTTTAACACTACTTCTTTTATGTTCTCAACTTCCCCATAAAGCTCTAAATAACCAAAAGGCCCCTTATTATAATTTGGTCTAAATGTAATAGCGTTTTTTCTCTCTCTTTTTTCTAATGCATCATTTTCATTTTCATTTCTTCCAAGTATAAGTTTTGCATTATCATCAATTCTTATATGCCTTCCTATAGCTAAATACTGCATAAGCTCCATATTAACAATATCTCTTCCATTATGAGAAACTAGCTCCTCGTATCTTCTTCCATAATTTTTATCAACTATAGAACAGCACCCGCCAGAAGGAATAGGATAATCATCTATACCAAACTCTTTAGCAAGCTCCATCTGTACATGCCTGCTTCGTCCATATATATCATAAAGATTTTCTCTGTTTATAAGCCCCTCGCTTTCTGCTATTGTGATTGGAAGAAGCTTTGCAGATAATGGTCTTAAAAGTTTGCCCTCAAGTCCGCTTTCTCTTATAGAATTAATTAAGTCTTGAGATTTTTGACTCATAGGTCTTTGCCCTTTAACTTCTCCAGTAGCAATAAAATCAAATCCCTCTTCTTCCATTATATTTTTAGCAGTTTTAAGCATAAGTATATGGCAATCCAAACAAGGATTAATAGAACTTCCATAACCATATTTTGGATTTAAAAACATATCAATATATTTATCTTTCAAAGAAACAAATCTTATTGGAATATTAAGAAAATCGGCAGCCTTTTTAGCAGGGTCATTATAATGTATATTCATAAGCTCATTTTTAATTACAGGGTATTCAAGCCCTGTAACGAATCTTACAGCAAGAACATCAATATTTTCTCTTTTTAATATAGCCCCCACAAGCATACTATCAAGACCGCCTGAAAGAAGCAAAATAGCCTTAGCTTTTTTCATTTACATTTACCTTTATTTTAATAATTTTTTTGAGTATATACTAAAATTTTCAAATTTGTCAATTTTTTAATGTTCTTTTTCCCGCCGCAAAAAGAACCAAAAAGTGCAAATATTTAGACTTTATATTTTAATAATATATATAATCTAAAATAATATCTATATCTTTGAATAAAAATGCAGTTCTTTTGCTTCTTTTATACCAATACCGAAGGCACTTCCTACGGTCGTAAAAGAAGTGGGGGCGTGTACCCTATGGGCACGCTTTGCAGGGGGCTAGTCCCCACAAATAAAAAAATTAAAAAATATTTCTGACAAAATTTATTTATTTTAGTATATATTCATTTTCTAATTTATTCAATAATAATAATTTGTTAAAATAAAAAGGCTAATCATAAAAATGATTAACCTTCTTTAATAAATCTCTTATCTATAATTTTTAATCTCTTCTTCTATTAGCAAGCATCAAAAGTCTTAGTAAACTTAGTACCGCAGTAACAGCAGCAGCAACATAAGTTAAAGCAGCAGCATTAAGCACTTTTCTAGCCCCATAAAGCTCTTCAGAATCCAAAAATCCGCCCTTATCCAAAATCTTTATAGCCCTATTAGAAGCATCAAACTCTACAGGCAATGTTATTAAAGAGAATAAAACAGCAAAAGCAAATAATATAATACCTCCCATCATAAGATATTGAGAAATGCTTCCAGCCCCTCCAATAACAATACCAATAAGTACAAGCATAGGTCCAAATTGATTACCAATAGCACATAATGGATAAAAACTATTTCTTAAAGTTAAAGGTGCATAGCTTCTATCATGTTGTATAGCATGCCCAACTTCATGAGCAGCAATACCTAAAGCAGCAACATCAGTACCATTATAAACATCATTAGAAAGTCTTAAAACTTTAGCACTTGGGTCATAATGGTCTGTTAAATGCCCGTTTATTCTCTCTATAGGAATATTTAAGCCATAAGCATCTAATATATATTTTGCTGTTTGTGCTCCTGTTATTCCTCTTTTGTTTTCTACCCTACTATATTTTGAGTAAGCACCATTTACTTTCATCTGTGCCCATAAACCCAATAATATACCGGGTATTAATATCCATATATATCCAAAATAATATTCAAAATATCCGCCAAACATTATTTATCCTCCTCACATTATTCTAAAATTATAGCATTAAAATATAACAAGCTCAATACCAATAAAGTAAAATATTTTTACTTCTTTGTAAGAGTTAATATTAAAACCTGAACAACTGACATATCAATTTCAGGAACTCTCAAAGCCTGAGCAATATTATACGGCTTATATTGCTTAAGTTTGTTAATAGCATCAATTTTTACACTCTTTAAAGTAGAATAATCAAAATCTTCAGGTATACGCATTTTCTCGTATTTTTCTATATCTCTTATTTCGTTTAAATATCTTGCAATATATCCTTCATATTTTATAGCAATTTCGGCATTCTCCAAAACATTTTTATTATAATCGCCGTCTATTAAATGTTTAAGCATATCGATACCGCATTCCGGACGTTTAATTACAGAAGATAAACTCATAGTACGGTACTCTTTAGCTTCTTTTGTAAATCCTAATTCTTCGGTTTCTTTTTGAGTGAGTGTGCGTTTGTTTAAGTATTCTACAAGTATTTGAGTTTTTTGTTTTTTGTCTCTTACTTTATCAAGTCTTTCTTTACTCGCAAGACCTATATTATAAGAAAGCTCTGTAAGTCTTTCATCAGCATTGTCTTGCCTTAAAAGCATTCTATGTTCTGCTTGGGAAGTAAACATTCTATGAGGCTCTTTAGTTCCTTTGGTTGTTAAATCATCAATTAAAACACCAATATATCCGTCGCTTCTTTTAAGTATAAACGGAGCTTCTTTTTTTATTTTTAAACTCGCATTTATTCCTGCCATAATACCCTGACAAGCTGCCTCTTCATATCCGCTTGTGCCGTTAATTTGTCCTGCCAAAAATAAGCCTTCTATTTTTTTAGTCTCCAAAGTAGGTTTTAATTCTATAGGGTTCACATAATCATATTCTACCGCATATGCTGGTTTTAATATCTTTACTTCTTCTAAACCTTTTAATGACCTTATCATCTTTATTTGAACATCTTCAGGCAAACTTGAAGAAAATCCATTTATGTAAACTTCATTTGTTCTGTAGCTTTCTCTCTCTAAGTGTAATTGATGACGAGGCTTATCTGCAAACCTTACAACTTTATCTTCTATGCTTGGGCAGTATCTTGGCCCTATTCCTGTTATAACTCCGCTATACATCGGAGATAAATGAATATTGTCTTGAATTATTTTATGGATATTTTCATCTGTGTAAGTAATATAGCAAGGCTCTTGAACTATGTCAATTTTGTTGTCCAAAAAAGAAAATGGTGTTATTTCATCATCGCCTTTTTGCATTTCTAATATATCAAAGTTAATAGAATAATAATCTACTCTCGCAGGTGTGCCTGTTTTTAGTCTTCCTACTTCAAGCCCTAAACTTCTTAAATTATCCGAAAGCCCTATTGCAGGAAGCTCTCCAATTCTGCCTGCTTGTTTTTGATACTTACCAATATGAATAAGACCATTTAAAAATGTTCCTGTAGTAAGTATCACAGCATTACATTCATATTCTCTGCCTCTTTCTGTTTTTAGTCCTTTAACTACATTATTTTCTACTACTATTTCTGTTACTATATCCTGATGAAGTGTGAGATTATCCTCGGCGTATAATGTTTTAGTAGCCTCTTCCTTATATGCATATTTATCTGCCTGTGCACGCGGAGCCCATACTGCTTTGCCTTTGCTTCGGTTTAGCATTCTAAACTGCATCATAGTTTTATCTATTAATATGCCCATCTCACCGCCGAGTGCATCAATCTCTTTTACAATAGTACCCTTAGCAACTCCTCCTATAGAAGGATTACAAGACATTTGACCTATTGTATCCAAATTAATAGATATAATCAAAGTTTTCATTCCAAGTCTTGCAGAAGAAAGTGCTGCCTCTATGCCAGCATGCCCAGCACCAACTACTATAACATCATATTTATTATTCATAATTAAGAGTTCTCTCTATATTTTTTATTAATTATTAAGAATGATATATTAAAATATAAATATTGTCTATATAGTTTATCATATATCCAAACAGCTATATTTAGAAGTTTTTTTATTCAACTTTTTCCCGTAGCAAAAAGTACAAATATTTAGATTTATATTTATGGAATATATATTAAATATAACATAAAACCTAAATTTTAGCTTAAAAATGCAGTTGTTTTTTTATTTAATATCTACTTACCGCACGCAGAATTAAGCTAAAAAAGGTAGGGTTATTTGTAATTAAAATTTTATTATATTATAAATTCTGTTAACCGTGCGTTGAAGAAATTTTTAATCTAATCAACACTTGGGCGGGCGTTAACAATTCTAATTAAATTAACAAAGAAATTAAAAATACAAATTTACAAATACATTAATAAAGAATAAAGGACGGGGTATGTAAATAAATTTTAAAAAATTATCATTCGTTTTTGCTTATAGCGTATATATTAAAATATCTAACTATCAAATTTTCTATAATATCGTTATTTAAACTAAACCTAATGTTAAAACCAATAAAATATTTGTTATTAATTAAAACTTTTCTCTCTCTTTTATAATTATCATTATTAGAAATATAATCATAAATAATCATATCAACTTCTATATGAATATCAGATAAAATATAACCATTTTCAAATATCTCAGCGGTAACAACTTCAAAATTATTATTATAGCTATACTCACTAACACAAGAAGAACTATATAATTTCAAAACATTATTATCCAAATAATTTTCAACTTCCTCTTTTATTTTTTTCTCAAGATTTTTATCACTGCAAATCTTTTCTCTAATATCATATTTATCCATTTTTATTATTTCTCATAAATATATTTACTTCAAATATTATATACTATATAATACGAAAATCAAAAAAACTATAAGGCAAGAATCACCTTTATGAATGAAAGCTTAGAAACTAAAATTAATAATACAATAGAACAATATAAAACCATTTGCAAATTAGAACCTAATAACCACAAAGTGAGAATAGATTTTGCAATATTTTATACACAATTACAAAAATATAATGAAGCTATAGAAGTATTAAAAACAGCTCTTAATATAAATGATAAAGATTATACAATATGGCGTTTAATTGGCATATCATACACAAAAATAGAAAATTTCAAAGAAGCAATTTTTTATTTAACAAAAGCATATGAATTAGAAAATAATGATTATATAAGCCTAAATTATCTTGGAAACTGTTATATAGAATTAAGAATGTTTAATGAAGCTATAGAGGTGTTAAACAAATCTTTTATGATAGCTCCAAGAGAATATATTAATTGGCGTTATTTGGGAATTGCTTTACTTAATACAAATAGAATTGATGAAGCAATAGATTCTTTTAATAGAGCATTAGAGCTTAATAAATATGATGAAGAGAGTTTATATTATCTTGGTTTATGCTACAAAGAAATAAATGATGACATCAAAGCAATAGAAATATTTGAGAAATGCTTAGAGTATAGTGATAACAATAAAAAAATATATGCTCTTTTATATGAATTATATAAAAAAACAGGAAATGAAAAGTCAAAATATATGCTTGAAAAAATAAATAAACTTTAAAACTTTTACTTAAGGATTAACCATTAAATGACCAAATAATCCCACCATAAATATTATTCCAATGATTATAACAATATATTTTATTATTCTGACAGCCCTTCTAATTCTAGGATTAAAATAAAAAACTCCATTTTGAATGCCATATAATATAGTTGCTGTTAATAAAAAACCTTCATCCACTCTTCCAGATAAAGGAAGTATATCAGACACTATATCTAATGGGGAAGTGCAATAAAATACACTAGCCACAAAAGGTATCCAAGCTATAATATGATGATATTTATCATATATACTATATTTTGATTTTACAACTTCTTCTTCATCTTTATTAAACCAATTAAACATACTACCCCTATAACAACATAAAAATATTAGCTATATATAATTTAACATTATAATAAAAATTTTAAACAAAAAATGATAGCTAATACATATTTATTAACTATCATTATACTATAAATATTAAATTATGACAATTTATTTAATATAGTTTTCTTTTATATCTTTTAATTCATCTTCAGAAAGCACTGATGCAGCAAGAGGAATTAATATATTTTCTTCTTTAAAAATCATATCATTGATGTTGTTGCAAAGTTTATTTATCTCAGTAAAGAAACTATTATCATCAAGATTATTATTATTTATATAATCCATATACTCTATAATATCCTTATCAACCTTAGACATCACCTTTGAAGGCTCATCATTATTATGTTTTTTTAATGCTGTAAAAATTAAAGATTCTTTTTTTATATAATGATTTTTTACTTTTTTATAAAACTCTTCAAAAATATTTCTGTTTTTATTTTCTAACATATCTTTTAACAATTTTTCTATCTCTCTGTTTGTGTTTTTAAAATATATCATATCATCTTCACTATTTTCTATAGCATCTTTTAAAATTAAACTCCTAGTATAAAAATATTCTTTAGCCTCATCAATCTCCATTCCATCTTTTATTAATTCATGCATTGCATTATGCACTTCAAGAGCAGATACTTTATTTAATTTTGCATCAAATTCTTTTTTTATATTTTCTATATTTTCATTATTATGAAGCCTCACTATTAAGTCTTTCAAAATAATGTTTCTATTACTAGAAATATCAAAACCGTTTTCTCTAAATTTTTCTATTAGCTTATCTTCACTTACTTTTTTAATCTCTAATGCTTTTTTAATACTTATCTTCCTAGCAACAGTATTAAACATGATAGGATTTTTTATAGCATCAAATCCCAAATCATATAATATATCTCTTATTTCGCTATGATTTTTGCATGTATTATACACACTTTCATCTATATTTATAAATTTATTCACAATAAAAACTCCTGTTATATAATGTTAGATTATTCTAACATTTAAAATATAAAAATCAATAACTAACAACAAAAAAAATTATTATATTTTTTTGTAGGAAATAAGAAAATCAATGTCCTCTTTGCTTAGGACTTTTTTAGGAACTATTATAGCAGACATATCGTCAATATATATAAAAACACATAATTTGCTCTGCTCTATTTTTTTAATATCAGATTTGTTAAAGTTTTTTATTCCTTTAGTTTCATTAAAAACAATCTTTTCATCATAAACAGTTAAAATTTTCTCACCAAAAACATCATCAAGCTTTCCTGTTTTTATATAAGACAAAACTTTTTTTACAATATTTTTTTGAACTCTTTTTTTATAGCTAATTATCTGCAAAATAGATACAAGAGTTATTAACAAAGCAACTATCAAAAGCATAAATAAACTACTCTTAAAATATACAAACATTCCTATAAGAACTGCTACATATAGCAATATAATAATGATAAGATTTTTCTTTAATGAACTTTGAAGCTCAGGATTGGTTTTCAAATAATGAAGCTGAAAGTCAATAAAATCATTATGCTCAATAGTATATCTATATTCTCTTTTCATTTAGAAATAATTTCCTTTTTTTTAAATATAAATTAAATACCAATTTAAATATCAATACCCAAGAATTGTTTTACTAGCATTCCCACAAAGAAACTTATAGCAGCAACTGTTAAACTAACACCAGCCATCTCAAAAAATCTCTCTCTAAAAGAAATGCTCTTAGCCACAGCAATATAAAAAGTAAAACAAAATATTATAGTTATAACAATGATAAGCATAGCAATAAGTGCATAAATAGAAAGAGTAAAAACTAAATAAGGCATTATCAAAAGACTCACAGTAATTAAATACATTATTCCAGTATAAGCACAAGACTTAAAAGCATTTTTACTTCCATCAGCCTTAGCAGACAAATATTCAGAAGAAGCCATAGAAAGCGTAGCAGATATTCCAGTAATTATTCCAGACAAAGCAACAAGCCTATTATCCTGCAAAGCAAAAGTAAGCCCTGCCAAAGTTCCGCTAATTTCAACTAAAGCATCACTCAAACCCAAAACCATAGAGCCAACATATTTAAGCCTATCTTCATCTAAAATAGATATAAGTTTATTCTCATGTTCATATTCTTCAAAAGCAATAGTCTTAGCATCAGGTATCTCATCAACTATCTTAGAATATATATACTCGGCACTCTTCTCTCCAGATTCCATTATCTTAATAACAAATGTATAGCCAAATATAAAACTTAAAATAAAAAACTTAAAAACTTTAAACTTCTGCGGTCTTAATTTTTTATTAGTATATTTTTCTAATATTTTAGCATGAGCAAATTCTTCTTTTCCAATATTTATAAGTATTTGCTTATCATCTTCTTTTTTTACAAACTTTGCAAGATTAAAATATATTGCATGTTCTGTAATCTCATTTTGCTGTAATTCCAATAAAAACTTAAGAGTTTCTTTTGATATTGGCTTCATAAACATTAATCCTAAATATTAATTAAGTTAAATAGTACAATGAAAATTAATTAATTGCAAAAATTAATATTATTTTATATAAAATTTAAATATTGATATTATAATGAATATTGATATATTATTATATAATATTTTTAAGTAAGGGATATATAAAAATGGATAATAAAAAATTAAATGATATGATTATAAACATGAGAAGAGAATTACACAGAATACCAGAAGTTGGTACAGATTTGCCTCAAACAAAAAAATATGTTCTTGATAAATTAAAATCATTAGGGCTTGAAGTAAAAGAATGTTCTTTAGATTCTGGAATGGTATGCGATATAGGAAATGTGAAGAGCGGGAACATAGTTGCTATTAGGGCGGATATGGACGCTTTACCTATAGTTGAAGAGACAGGTGTTGAATATGCTTCAAAGAATGGTAATATGCATGCTTGCGGACATGATGCCCATACTGCTTGTTTATTAGGTGCTGCTTATTATTTATCAGAGAATAAAGATAGATTAAAAAATGGTGCTGTAAGATTAGTTTTTCAAGCTGCTGAAGAGATAGCAAAAGGAGCTAAAAATTTATTAAAAGATGGTTTATTAGATGGCGTTAGTGCTATAGTAGGAACACATATTGGTACTATAGTTACAGATATACCTAATGGAGAGTTTGTTCTTCAAGGAGGCCCATTAATGGCATCCAATGATAAATTTGTTATTAAGGTTATAGGGAAAGGTTCTCATGGAGCTTACCCTCATTTAGGATCTGACCCCATATTAATTGCAAGCCAAATAGTGCAAGCTATATACAATATAAAAAGCAGAGAAATAATAGCTACAGACCCTACAGTAATATCAATATGTATAATTAATGGAGGAAGTCAATATAATATCATACCATCAGAAGTTACTTTAGAGGGAAATTTCAGAACATTTAGTGAGGAAAACGTAAAATTTATAAGAAAAAGAATAAAAGAAATATCAGAGTCTATTGCTATAGCTAATAGAGCAAAAGCAGAAGTAATTATGGAATGGGGCTGTTCTCCTGTTATTAATGACAACAAAATAGCGGAGGAATTATCAGAAGTATGTAATAAATTAGGATTTAAAAAGTCAGCTTATTTTACCTCTTCTATGGCTGGAGAAGATTTTGCTGAATATTTACATAAAATACCCGGAACATTTATTTTCTTTTCTACTATGACAGAAAAAAATACTCCGCATCATAATAGCAAATTTGAAATAGATGAATCAAAATTATATCAGCCTAGCATACTAATGAGCGAATGGGCTATAAAACATTTAGAAAATAAATAATTAATAACATTAAAGAATATAAAAATAAAAAAGATGCTTGAATGAAAAAAATTCCAGCATCTTTTTATTATATAAAAATTATTTTTTATTTCTAATTTTATTTAAGCTCCCATATCCATTATACCATCATTAAGCATTTCATTATTATCTGGAGTATATGAAGGGAAATCATTAGGAGATGAAGGCACAGTGTTATTATTAGGATTAGTGCGAGCTTCATACTTTTCTAATATTCTTGCTGCCACTGCAGGGTCCATCAAACTAAGCAAATAAGAAGTAGTACTGTTTCTTCCTTCTGCTGCAGCTATTGAATCCATCTCTACTAATACATCTATAATTAAATCATCAGAACCATTAGCAGCTAATTGATTAAGTAAAGCTACAGAGTTTTGAGGTGGCATGCTGTTAATTTTATTAGCCAAATCTGTAAGTACTAATTGATACTGAGCAGATTCATCCATAGTAGCTTGATAATTAGACCAAGCATTTAATAAGTTTTGTCTGTCTTGTTCTATTAATTCAGATTGTGAATTTAATTCTATAGCCCTGCTAGCTATTAAGGCTTCTTGTGCTTGTATATCTTTTTCTCTTAAATTGAAAGATTCTCTCATCTTAGCAAGATCATCTCTAGCTAAAAGAGCCATATCCTCAACTCTAGGTTTTTGAGTAAATCTAGTGAAAAAAGAAGGCACATTAGGAGCTATTTTGGTACGCATTAAAGTATAATAATTAACAACTCCAAATATATCAAACATATAAAGTAATGCTATAAAAGCTATTAAATTAACTACAGTCAATATTGCTATTTTAAATTTCATAAACATTCACACCTAAATAACATAATAGTATACATAATACAGAAAAACCTATAATATGTCAACTAAAAACATTATCGTAATAAAAAAATATTTAGTTATCATATTTTTTTTATTTATTTAAAAATATTTTATTTAAAAATATTTTATTTAAAAATATTTTATTTAAAAATATTTTATTTAAAAATATTTTATTTAAAATATTATACAAAAAAGGCCATATATAAACTATTATATATGACCTTTTTATAGTGTATGTTATTTATTATATTATTTCTTAAATATTCCTAATGGTTTACCTACAGGCAACACTACTCTTCCTAAATTTTTATTTAATACACCAGCAGCACATCCATAAAAACCTATTAAAGCAGCAGCAAGTTCAGCTATTCCAGCAACAAGCTGAGTTTCTTTTGGAGATATACCTAAATAATTTAATGCCATTGCTATCAATAATACATCTACAGCTATAAAAATATAAAATAAAACCTTATGAGCTTCAGCAGCAGCAAAAGTTAAAGGTATAACAAGAAATAAATATGCTATACATCCAAAAGCAAATTGTTTCATATCAAGAGAAGCCTGCATCCCCTCTCCAAATACCCCCACAGAAATAAGCCAAATCATAGCTACAGCAAACCAAAATAATCCAAATGAGCCAAATACAACAGCACCAAATACATTCTCCTTTTTAAAATCTACAATTGATGCTACAAACTGAGGCACACATCCTAAAAATATTGCCCAAGGCACTAACCCTGACACCCCTGTAGTAATGCCTAACTTTTGAGAAGATGCCACAAAAGTTATTACAGCAAATCCAAACATACCAAACGGCGAGGGATCTGCTAATGATTGAGTTACTTTTACTTCATTGTTCATTATATACTCCTATACCCTATTTATTAATTAGTATAGAAAAAATATATATACATGTCAAATAAATATGCAAATAAATTATATTTTTTAAACAAAAAAAGATAATTATTGTGATGATTTAATTTTTATTTTTTTAAATAATGTTTAATACATGATTAATTAGTTCTCTTTAAAAGAATCATGCTAACATCATCTTTTAAAGGTTCTTTTGTAAAAGATTTTATCTCAGATATAATTTTTTCTTTAATATCATCAACATTATTTTTAACATTTTTAGAGAATATTTGCTTTAGATGTTCATCGCCAAACATATTATTATTATCATCAAATACCTCATAAGCACCATCGGTAAAGACAAATAAAATGTCATTTCTATTTAATTGAACTTTCATTTCTGTATATTCACTCTCAGCAATCATTCCAATTAAAGGACCATCTATATCTACAGTGCATATTTCATCTTTGCTATTTGAATAATAAATAGGTTTTGGAGAGCCCGCAGAAGAGCATAATAATTCACCTGTATCATTATTGTAAAGTGCATAAAACAAACAGGCAAACAAGTTTTTATCGAACCCCTCTTCTATGAAAAATTTATTAAGCTTCTCCAAAAAAACAGCAGGTGAAGTATTTTTATCATCTATAATAGCATGCGAATCAAAAAAAGATTTTATCAAAATAGTAAGCATACTAGCAGCCACCCCATGCCCAGATACATCAGCAAGAAGTATAGCATAATATCCATCATTAATAAGCTTTATACCGCTATAGTCCCCAGAAACCTCATTTGGAGCATAATGATGTATAGATATTTCATTTTTTGGTATAGATGTATTACCATAAGAGAGTATAGTTTTTTGCAGTTTAGCAGCATATTCTATATCTCTTTTTAGTATATCCATATACATCATATTAGACTCTATCGCCTTTTTAAGCCTAATATAAGACTTCATTTTAGAAAGAAACAAATCAGTATCAATAGACTTTTCAAAAAAACCATCAGCCCCGCAGTCAAAAGCTTTAAGGGATTCTGTTTTATTATCAGAAGCAGTTAAAAAAAGTACGGCTATATTTTTTAATAAATTATCAGATTTTATATAATCAGCCAATCTGCAAGCTCCTGCATTAGGAAGCATATAATCAACCAATATACAATCTGGTATTTTTTCATATGTCATATTAATAGCTTCTTCATAAGATAAAGCTATATAACATAAATAATTATTTTTTTTTAAGAATTTTTGAATAAACTTAGCATAATCAATATTAGTATCAACTATTAATACTTTCTCTGTTAAAATATTATTTCTTGTAATAGCCATTAATGTACATACCTTCTAGCTTCAACATTAAATATAAGCCCAATAGATATAGAAAAAGTTAAAATTGAAGAACCACCACTACTTACAAAAGGCAAAGTTAAACCTGTAATAGGCATCATACCAACCACCATACCAATATTAATAAGCACGTGACACAAAAACATAGCTATTACACCAGATATAATCAAAGCCCCAAGCCTATCTTTAGCAAAATATGCAACAGTAATGCCCCTCACAAATATAGTAGCATAAGCCAATACCACTAAAGCACTTCCTACGAACCCCCACTCCTCACAAATATTTGAGAAAATAAAGTCATTTACCTGCTGAGGTATAAAGTTTAATTGAGACTGACTTCCATTGAGAAAGCCCTCACCAAAAAGCCCCCCACTTCCAACAGCAATGAGTGATTGAATAATGTTGTATCCAGAACTAAGCCTAGTAAGCTCTGGGTTCATAAATACTAATAATCTCTCTTTCTGATAAGTTTTTAATCCTATATCAAAAGTTAAAGCTGCACACATACTTAAAAATAAAACAAAAAATGTAAATGAAAATAATTCTACATATTTGTTATTCATATAGAAGTTTATTGTAAGAAGAAGTATTGATATAAACAAAAATCCTCCAGCAATATATCCTATATAAAGCCTTTGTGATAGGAAGTTAAAGAGAATATTGTTTATATCATCAGACATTCTCTTATATTCCAAGAACATAGGTATAGATAACCCTATAACACCTATACTTAATAATGATATAATATATCTTAAAGGAACCCCTCCCACAAATAGCATAACAAATACTATAAAACAATATACCAAAACAGTACCCAAATCAGGCTGCATTAAAACTAACCCAATAGGTATAGAAATAAAAATACCAGCTATTATAAAGTATTTCTCTTGTTTTATTTTATCGCCTATTTGATCCAAATAACCAGCCAAAAATATAATCATTACTATCTTACCAAACTCAGAAGGCTGCATACCAAAAAGCCAACTGCTACTTCCATTTATTGTAGTACCAACCCCCGGAATAAGTACAAGTATCAAAACAACAAGCATTGGTATATATAAAGACATTCTATGTTCTGCAAGTTTGGTATAGTTGAGAAACATAGTGATACACATAACAACAAGACCAACAACAGAGAAAAATACATACTTCAAAAATATCCAACTAGTCTTTCCAGAATCTGGAGAATATGTAGAAGAATATACTGCTATAGCACCTGCCACCATAAGAAAAAGTATAGAAATAAGTATTCTCCAATCAAATACGAATAATCTTTTTAATTCTTTTTTTTCATTCATATTGTATTCTATTGTCCTCTTGAGTATTTATATTGTTTTCAGTGTTTTCATTATTTTCTGCATTTTCAGTGTTTTCTGCGTTTTGGGCATTTTCTAAAGCCTGCTGCTCTCTAGCCATTCTAATTTGTCTATATATACTTTGCATTCTTCCATATATAGAGTTTCTAGCCTGTATAGCGTCATCACCGTCTATTATAGAGCGAAGCATAGCAGTAGCAATAGGTCCAGCGGTAGAACCACCACCACCACCACTGTTTTCAAGCATAACTGTTACAGCAATCATATCATCTTTAGGTCTTTGATTATAAGGTCCATAAATAGTAATCCAAGTATGGTCTTTACCTTGAGCGTTTTGTGCCGTAGAAGTTTTAGCTGCCAATTTTATGTTTGGAGACCAAGCACCGTTTCTTGCAGTACCGCCTGATACAGCCATTCTCATGCCTTCTTTTATAACAGTGAATATATCTTTACTTATATCTATTTTTTTCATTACAATCTTGTCATTATTATATATCACCTCATCAGTTTGAGAACTTCTAATCTCTTTAACAACATGAGGTCTATACATAATACCGTCATTTATGATAGCAGAAGTAGCCATATGAACCGCTATAGGAGTA
The DNA here is from genome assembly GCF_009755885.1 of Brachyspira sp. SAP_772. Classification (NCBI taxonomy): domain Bacteria; kingdom Pseudomonadati; phylum Spirochaetota; class Spirochaetia; order Brachyspirales; family Brachyspiraceae; genus Brachyspira; species Brachyspira sp. SAP_772. Next base: position 66,305 of record NZ_VYIX01000003.1, read on the forward strand.
GCAGACATATAACCCTGACCAATAGCATATTGAAGCGTATCACCGTCCCACCAATATTCACCAATCTTTCTTCTCTTCCATTCAGAACTAGGAACTGTACCTATTTTCTCACCCGGTAAATCTATACCTGTAAGCTCTCCAAAGCCTAATAACTCTGCATATTTCTTTATAAAATTTGGTCCAAGCTCATAAGCTAGGTTGTAGAAATAAGTGTTGCAAGAAAATTGAATAGCCTTATACATATTAACATAGCCGTGATGACCAGTACATCTATAAAATCTGTTCTCAAGAAGCATACCGCCCGCACAGAACCTTGTAGTATAAGCTCCTATTCTTCCCTCAGCAAGAGCTCCCAAAGCACTAACAAGCTTGAAAGTAGAGCCCGGAGGATATCTTCCCCTTATAGCCTTGTTCCAAAATGGATTAGCTGGGTTATTGATAAGTTCTGAATATTTTTTAGCATCTATCTTACCTATAAAAATATTAGGGTCATACCAAGGGGAACTTACCATAGCAAGTATTTCACCAGTAGTAGGTTTAGATATTATAATAGTTCCAACCTGCCCTCTAAGAAGCTCTTCTGCATCCTTTTGTATTTTAGAATCTATACTAAGTATTAATTTTTTACCCGGTATTGGTTTTCCAACTGCAGGAGTGATAGTTTCTTTTACTCTGTTTCTTGAATCCACTATCCACTGCTCATAACCGTCTATTCCTCTAAGCTCTTTATCATAATACTGCTCAACACCCTCCTTACCAATAACGCTGTCTCTTCTATAACCTTCTATTCTCTTGCTTTCATATTCTTCCTGTGAAATATTACCTATATAGCCCAATATATGCGTCATAGTTTCACCAAGCGGATAATTTCTTATAGATTTACTTCCATAATATACACCCGGAAAATCTTCAGAACGCTCTGCCAAATAACTCATTTGAGACATAGTAATATTATCAGATATCTCTACAGAATCATAACTGTTTTTAGAAACTTTAGATAAACTTTCTTTTATAGAACCTAAATCTATATTAAATAATTTAGATACCCTATATAAGAGCTCCTCTCTTTCAAAATAATTCTTAGGCAAATAAACAGGTATAATATACATAGTGTAGATTTTTATATTTTCTGCCACAATAACACCGTTTCTATCGAATATCTCTCCCCTATAGGCATCTATTGGTATTATTTGCTCTTTATTGTTTCTTGCTAAACTATCATAATGAGAGTTTAAAATTATTTGCAAATAAAATAGTCTAATAATAAGCATAGCCGATATTAATACAGAAATAATTAATACTACTATTAGCTTTCTTTTATATTTAAAATCTTCACCTTCGATTTTTTTATCTTTATTTAATTCAATTTCTAAAAAAGTCATATAAAAAAATCCTTATAAAATTTTTTATACTATTATTAATAACGGTATTTATCAATTAAATTTAAGCAAATAAAAAATTTAAAAGGTATATGCAAAAACTATATTTTACATATACCTTAAAATTTACTTAATTATTCTTTTTCATTAGACCAATTTTCTCTTGGTTCTTCTTTATCTTGCGGAGGCTGTTTTCCTGTATTTAAATAATCAATAGCAGATTTAAGCTGCTTATCATATCTAAGATCAACTATCTCATTATAATTGCCCAAATTACGTTCATTATATATCAGCCTCTCAAGCAAATAATCGCTAGCAATTATATTTTGATTTTTAAGTTGTTCTTTAAATTGAGGTAAAGCATTTTCATCAGCCTCTTCTTTCGGATATTTTTTTACATATTCTGCAATCTGTCCGCCTTTTCTAAGTTCTGTTAATGCTATTACATCTGTATTACTTAATTTAGGTTCAACAACAACAAAATCTGGAGTTAATCCTTTACCATGAAGTCTTCTTCCATTAGGTGTATAATAATGTGCTACTGTAAACTTAAATGCTGTATTATCTTTTACATCTAAAGGCAACACATACTGTACACTAAACTTACCAAATGTAGTTTCACCTAACAATTTTGCTCTATTATTATCCTGTAAAGCTCCAGCCAAAATCTCTGAGGCAGAAGCACTATATTGATTAACAAGAACTATCATATCGCCATCTACCCATTGATCGCCTTTCACAGTAGCATAATAGTCTTGATTTTCATTTTTAGTTCTTCCTCTTGTATAAACTATTTTACCATCAGACAAGAACTCTTCTACAATATTAATAGCTGTATCTAATCTTCCGCCCGGATTATTTCTCAAATCTAATATAAGCTTTGTCATACCTTTCTTTTTAAGATCAACTAAAGCATTTTCTAATTCTCTTGAAGTATCATCTCCAAAGTTTGTTATTCTAATATATCCTATAGTACTGTCTTCCAACATTTTGTATTTTACGCTTTTTATTTCAACTATAGCTCTAGTTAAAGTATATTCTATAGGCTCAACTACGCCCTGTCTTACTATTTTTAATTTTACTTTAGTGCCAGCTTTTCCACGCATAATATTAGCAGCATTATCTACAGACATATCTTTAGTGCTTTCACCATTTATCTCTATAATAATGTCTCCCGGCAATATTCCAGCCCTCTCACCCGGACCATCTTCTATAGGAGCTACAACCAAAAGGCCTCTATCTGGCTGCTTTGATATAGATAAACCAACTCCGCCATATCTTCCAGACATCTCTGTGCTAAGTGCTTCATTTAATTTCTCATCAAGCAAAAATGTAAATGGGTCATCGGTAGCTTCAAGCATACCTTTTATAGCACCATACATTAGTTTTTTGGTAGTAACATTATTGGTATCAACAAAGTTCTGCTGTAATGTAGCAAAAACTTTTTGGAATAATCTACTATAATAATAAAAATCATTATCTGATTGTGCCATACCCTGCTGTGCTATTGCTATTGAAGGACTCTTAAAATTAAAAAATGATATAGCTAAAACAAATATTAAAAGAAATATCCATAATGCTCTCTCTTTGTTTTTCATCATATTTTGTAACCTCTATTTTTAATAAATATAAAATTATTTATTCAATTTTCTCTATAATATAATTGTTATTATAACATAAATGTAAAAAAAAGAATATACATATTAATATTATTTTATATATATATTTACATATATTAACAAATAAAATTTATAACAAAAAATCCGATATGCAAACTAATTATGGAAAATAAAAATCGTTTTATAATTTTTTCTACAGTTATTATTGTATTAATTATAATATCATTTTCTTCTTTAATGATAACAGCAAATGACAATATTAGTAAAGATATAAATTTTAAAAAAATAAATACTAATCAAAATAATTATGTAAGCAATAAAAAAGAAAATAAAAAAATTAAAATATTAATAGACCCCGGTCATAATGCTGTTACAAAAGGTGCTGTAGGTTTTTTGGGATATGAATATTACATGACTTTAAGACTTGCAAATCAGCTTACAGCAATACTAGATAAAGACGATAGATTTGAATATACACTAAGCAGAACTGGTGCTTATTATGATAAACATATAAAAGAATATATAACAAATAATTATCAAAAATTATTAGGTATATACAACACAGAATTAGAAGAAACTGAGAGAGTTGGAAATTTAACAAGATATCAAACTATGGAACTATACGCTATTAGACATTATGCCATAGACAATAATTTTGATGCTTTGATAAGTTTACACTTTGATTATATGCCATATATAAAAAGAAGAGAAAAAACAGAAGGATTTCATGTTATAGTAAGTCCATACAATGGAGAGTTTCAAACTTCTATGCAAATTGCCAATAAAATATCTGAAAGAATGCAAGAAAGCTATAAAATATCTCCTGTCATAGCAATAGATAATATACTTCCAGACAATGTTTGGAGATTCTACAATAAAGAAGATTTATTAAACAAAGGTATCACTTTAAGAGGATTAGTTTTATTAGGTGATAGCTTTGAATATGAATACAATAAACAAACATTCAAAAAAGATGTACCTTCTGTTATGATAGAATCTGGCTTTATACATGATTGGAAACTAGGAAGCACTAAAGCATTAAGCAATATATCAGATAAAATATATCAAGCTTTAGTAGATGTTTACTGCAATTAATTCTTAAAGAACATAGCAGCACAGCCTAACACACCAGCATCATTTCCCAAAGAAGCAGGTTTTATTTCAAGGTTACTTACCATCATTCTAAGCCCATAATTATTAACACCTCTTTTAATATGCTCTATCATCATATCAAAATCCTTACAAAGACCACCGCCTATAAGAACCAAATCCAAATCAAGCATATTTAAAGCCTGTGCTATAGACATACCTAAATAATAAGAGCATTCTGCAATAGTTTCTTTAGCAAGAAGGTCGCCTTTTTTAGCTGCATCAAATATAGCCTTAGCTTTATTCTTTTCCAATTCTTCATAAGTTAAAGTAGTAGGAACAACATTTTTATGAATTTTTTGCTTAGCCATAGCAATAAAACCAGTAGCAGAAGCATAACGCTCTATACAACCGCTTGAACCGCAATTACATTTATCTCCATCAGGAACCACAAATACATGCCCAATTTCTCCAGCTCCGCCTAAAGAACCAGTAAACAATTTCCCATTAAGCACAAATCCGCCTCCAACTCCTGTACCAAGTGTAACAAACATCACAGATTTATATTCTTTATCTTTACCGCTTCCATATTTTGCCTCACCTAACGCCGCCATACTAGCATCATTTGCAGTTTTTACAGGTAAATCAAATAAATCTCCTATATCAGAAAACTTAATACCCTTCAAACCGGGAACATTTTCTGCCCCACCCATATGAAGTGTTTCAGAGTTCATAACTCCCGGACAATCTAAACCAATACCTATAGCATTATATTCTGAAGGCATGTTCTCTAAAAGCTTTTTTATTATATTTGATATATTTGTTTTATGTTCTTCAGAGGTAAATTTTGCTTCTATATTAAAATTATCTTTATATAAAATATTTCCCTCTTCATTAATGATAGCACCTTTTATTGAAGTGCCTCCTATATCTAAAGCTATAACAGCATCTTTCATTGTTTATATGCCTCCATAATTTTATAATATCATTTTAGTATTAAGATAAAAAATTGTCAATGATTAATACACTTATAAAATTAATAAACAATAATTTATTTATCATTTATAAAAATATTATATATTTTAACAAAAATAAACTTAATATAACAGTGGTAATATAAAACATATTTTTCACAATTTTATTGATTTATAACTTTTTTATGTTATAATTCCAAAAATTCATATAAAATCTTTTTTCATTAAAAAACAATAATTTAATAATATTATTATATAAATATAAAAAATTACTATATATAAATGGAGAATACAAAATGTCTGATGAAAACATTAGTCTAAATCTTAGTGATGATGAAGACAAATTAGATTATTTATATTTAAAATATAGTAATAATGATATTGAAAAACTTAATAATAGTATAAAAGAATTAGAGAAAAACTTCCCTAATATTTTTTATGGTATAAAAAATAATGATGAAAAATTAAATTATTTATTAAAAGAATGTTTTTGGGAAGGTTATAATAATACTTATTATTTTACAAATGCCTCTCATACTTATACGAATAAAAAAGGAGAAAAAAAAGAATTAAGAAAATTATATTTAAGACCTCAAAAAGGCAGGTTTTTAGAAGATAATATCAGTGATGATTTAACTTTATCTTTCAGAGGATATGTAAGCGTAGGATTCTTTGTTATAAATGAAATAGTTATTATAGGGAACTATGATGGATGTAAGAAAATTGAAACAGAAATAGATGTTACTCCTTATCATACTAATATTCCTCCAAGATATAGAGGAGAATATTTAAATGAATTGATTAACTATACTATGGATAAATCTATTGCCAAACATTTAAATAAAAATCTTGAAAATTGGAGTAATTATTTAGATTGGAGAAAAGAGCTTGTAAAAATAAGATTAGCTGGAATAAAATATTTTAATTTCTATTTTGATGAAGATAAACAGTATATTATATTTCATTTGGTAGCCCGTTCAAAAAATGATTTTGATAAAATAAGAAAATATTTTAGAAGAGAAAATATAAAAGTATTTGATAATGAATATTCATCAAATGAATGGATATTTAAATTTAATGAAAAAAGTAGAAAGAATAGAGATGCTATACCTTTGGGAAGATATGTAGGAATAATAAAAGAGATGAATTACAACATATCTCAAGAAGATATAGCAGAGTTAAACAAAGTAAAAGAAAAAAATAAAGAAAAAGGAATTAATGGATTTGATTTTAATATAATAGATGAAGATATAAAAGAAAATATAGAATCCATTTCTGATAATCCGTATTTAATAGAAATGGCATTTGAAATAGAAGAAAGTATTTTAGATGAATTAAAAGATAAAGTTAAAGATGATGTTTTAGATAAAAAATTAGTAAAGGCTTATGTTGAAGAAAAGATATTCAATAAATTAAAAAAAGATGGATTTTTAGCATTATCTGCTGTGGGTGATTTTGTATTATTAAGAAGACTTCAATCTGCAATAGCAAGATTAAGAAGAGATGAAAGCTATTGTCCTAATCTTCCTTTATGGCTATTCAATATAAAGAGTGCAGAAATACCAAATATTAAAAATGTAAAAATAGATACATGGCTAAATAAGGACATAGAAAACAATAGAGAACAAAAGATGGCTGTAATAAAAATGCTTGCCGCTAAAGATGTTTGTTTAATACAAGGTCCTCCGGGTACTGGTAAGACTACAGTAATAGCTGAGGCGATATATCAATTTGTTTCAAGGGGTGAAAGAGTATTAATAGCATCTCAAACTAATTTAGCAGTTGACAATGCTTTAGAAAGACTTGCAAAAGAGCCTATTATAAGAGCTATAAGACTTAATGCACAAAAAAGTACAGAAGATATAGAACATATGACAGAAGATAAAGCATTAAATTACTTTTTTAAAAATATAGCTGATAAGTTAGATTCTAATTATTTAAATAAATGGGAAAATAATGAAAGAATAATAAATAATTTAGATAAATACTTGAGAGATATAAATCAGTATATAGAAAGAATTAAACAATATACGAATAAATTGAATAGTTTAAGAGAAGAAAAAGAAAAATTGCATAATGATATAGATGCTTTTAATGAAGAAATTCACCGTATAAAAAATAAAAATAGTAATTTAAATAGAATAAAAAATCAGATAAATCTTTTCAATGAATTTATAAAAGAAAATAATGACATAGAAATTATACTTCCTAAAGATTATATTAATTTAATATTAGATAATATAAATGATAAAATGCATTCTTTAGAAAACATAAAAATTGATATTCTTAATCTCAATACAGACAATATGCAAGAAGAAATACTTACAAAAGGAATAAAAGAGATTTATAAAAATATTAATTATTTTTATAATATGAAGAAAGATGTAGAATCTTCCAGCAATATTGAAAAATCTCATGAAGTACTTCTTTTAGATAGCGAAATAAAGGTAATAGAAGATAAAATAAGAGATAAAAATACATCTGAAGAAGAAGCTATAAAATTAATCCCAAAACTTAAAAAATTACAAAAAGAAAAGTCTAATCATAAAACAAGTAGTTTTGAACTAAAAGAAACTTATAAAGATTTATTAGATGATAGTATAATAAATGAATATAAAAATTCTAATAATACTAGTGTTATAAAAGAATGTATAAATAAAAATATTTCAAAAATAGATGAAATAAAAAAATTTTTTGATAATATAGAAGAATGTTCTAATACTTATAAAGATTCATTAAAAGTTGAAGATACAAAAGAATTAGAAAATCAGTTAAAAACTTCTGAGGGCAGAATAAGAATTATAGATGAAGAAGAAGCTAATTTAACAAAAAGCTTAAATGAAGATAATAAAAAAATAAATGATATAAAAAAAGAAAATGATATTTCTGATGAAAAGCCTAATGATGAAATTTATAATATATTATTATCAAAAAAAGAAGAAATTTCTAAAAGCATAGAAGAAGATAAAGATATAAGAGATAATTTTGAAAATATTATTAAAAGATTTAAAGATAAGTTAGAAAATGCGGATATAAAATATGAAAATTCATTTTTTAAAGATAAATATATAAACTCATGTAATGTTGTAGGTATTTCTTGCACAGAAAACACAAGGATTCTTGAAGATAAAGGCTTTAATTATTTTGATGTAGTTATTATAGATGAGGTTAGTAAAGCAACACCTGCTGAGTTATTAATACCAATGCTCAAATCAAAAAAGGTAATACTTGTAGGAGACCATAGACAGCTCCCTCCTCTTTTTGGAGAGTACGAAAAATCATATAAAGAAATTATTGATACTATAGAAGATACTGAAGAAAATAAGGAAATAAGAAATATACTAACAGAAGAAAATTTCAATAAATTTGAAAAGATGGTAACTTCTTCAATATTTAAAGAATATTTTGAAAAAGCACCTGAGGAAATAAAGCATTCATTATTAACTCAATTTAGAATGCATACTGATATAATGAATATTATAAATAGATTCTATGAAGGAAAATTAGAATCAGGAATAAAAGATAAAGAAAATATAATTAAAGACCATAAATTAGAAATAAAAAGAACAGATAATTTACCTTTTATATCTAGAAATAAACATGCCTATTGGATAGATTCATCTTCAATAAAAACATCAGACAATAAATATGAAAATATATATGAATCTACCTACAAAAACAGCACTTCTTATTCTAATATATTAGAAATAAATATTATAATAGAGTTATTAAAAAAAATAGCTAATGCATATAAAAAATTAAATTTAGAAGAAAGACCTACAATAGGAGTAATAAGTTTATATCAGCTTCAAGTGAATAAACTTAGAAATATACTGAAAGAAGAAAGAAGAAAAGGCACTGATTTTTCGTCTATATATATAGATATCAATACGGTTGATAAATTTCAAGGTAAAGAAAAAGAAATAGTAATAGTGAGTTTAGTAAGAAATCCTCAAACAGGAAAATCAAAATCTAAACATATCACTGCTTTTGAAAGGGTGAATGTTGCTTTTTCAAGGGCTCAGAAAGCTTTAATAATAGTAGGAGCCAAAACATTGTATGAAAAATTAGATGTGGAACTTCCTAATATGGATAGAGAAGGAAAAGAAAATAAAAAAGTATATAAAGGAATAATAGCTGATTTAATTTATAAAGACTGTTTATTTTATAGCGATTGTGTAATATCGTATAAAAAAGCAGAAAATATTTTAAAAGAATACAATAATAATAAAATGGATAATTAATAATGAAAATAGCAAATATATCTTTTTCAAGACCATATATAAAATTTGATTCTATTGTTAATCATTTTACATCAAGAAAATCTATAATAATGGAATGGATTATATTAGAGTTATTAATACATAAATACGATGAAAAATATAATGAAAAATCTCTAAAAGAAATAATTGAAAATTTTCTATGTATACCAGATTCAGATTTACTTGTAAAAGAGTCTTTAATAGAATTGTTTAATATGAAAGCCATAGAAACAGATGATATATTTATAAACGAGAATATCTCTTTAAATGATATAAAATTATCTCAAATCAAAATTTCAGAAACAGGAAGAAAATTACAAAGTGAAGGATTATTACCGGGAGAAGATGGAAATGAAAGAGTTTCTTTTCTTTCTGATGTATTAGAAAATAAACTTGAATTATTTAACGATAATAAATTAGATAAAACTCCAAAAGGCATAAAATTAGTAGATTTTGACAAAGATGACGATTTAGAAAATGATTTAGATGATGAATATGATTATAATGATGACTTTGATGACGATGATTTCGATGATGAGAATAACTCAAACGAAGAAGATGAACTAGAAAATGATGATAATTCAAAGATAATATTTGATTATAATAGAGCAAAAGAAATCATAGAAAGCTATAAAGATAAAAATAAATTTCCTTGGCTTCAGGCTACATCGGAAATAAAAGATATAAAAAGAGGAATATATACTATACTTTGGAAAAACTTTAACAATGAAATTAATTTGCTTGAAAATGGAAAAATAGAGTTAAAAGATAGAAAGGAAGACCAAAATATTAACAAAATAGTAATTGAAAATATAAATAAAATATTTACAAATAATTATGATTTTAAATTAAATGACTTTAATTACAGCAAATTTTCAAATTTACTCAATATATATACATTAGATAAAATAAATGAACAATTAAAAAAAATATTAAAAAACAAAGACTATATTATAATAAATAAAAAATTATATAAAGATGAAATTAAAACTGATGCTAATTTGGTATTAGTATATGGAGATGATAGTTTCAATATAGATATAAATAATAAAAAAATATATATTAGTATGAATGAGGATATGCCTTTAGAAAATTGCATAGCATTAAATAAAGATAAAACTAATATAAATATAGCAAATTTTAATGTATATAATGATTTTGGAAATGGGAATATTGTTTTAGGATATGCTGTTAATAATAATCATAGTAATTTGACTTCAATAATAAAAGAGATTATCAATAAGTATCAGGAGAGAGATAAAAGAATATTATTGATAAATTTGTTTATAGGAGGAGTTGATGAATTTAGAAATAATATGCTAGAAATATTTAACAGCAAAGAAGATTTTAATGAAGCTTTTGAGTTTTTATATGATATTACAGAGCAAGCAAAACAAATAAATATTAAAGATGATAATATAGAAAAAATTATTAATTATATACTTTCATATAATAAAAAAGCTAATAGTATAAAGAATATAAACACACTTATAGAATATTTAAAAGAGATATATTCTAAAGTAAACAATAATAATAACATTATTTCTAAATTGTATATAAGCATAATAAAAAAGAATAATATAATATCTTCAAATCTATCTGATACAAATAACTTATTTAATTTTTTAAATGAATTAAAAATAAATATTAAAGATATAGAGAGTATAGCAAAAAATTTATATAAGAATGCTTTTATAGAAATGATAAAAAAATATATATCAGACACTAAATATAGATTTCCAAAATTATCATTGGCAGAAGATGCTATTAATAGTATAGCAAACAATATAAAAAGCATAGAAGAAAATTTAAAATTAAATTACGGATATATTTATGATAATAATTCTTCTATTGAAAATATAAAACAAATTAATAGTATTAATGGCAATGTTAAGAATAATTTAGATAATATAGATAGAAAAATAAAAGATATTTCAAACAAATTGGGTATAGAAGAATCATCTATAAGAAATATAATAATTAATGATAAATTGAAAACTATAAGAAACAAACTTCAAAATAATATTAGTGATAACAGCAGTAAAAATAAAAAAAATAAAAAAAGATAAAGGAGTTTATTATGAGCCAACATGATTCTTATTTTTATGAACTTGAAAGAAAAAGACGTGAAGAAATAGCAAAACAGAATGCCCAAAAAAACGTAATAAATGCAATTGCAAGACATAAACAGTCTATACAAAATATTATTAATGAAGGGCTTGATAAATATATATCTATAGAAAATATAAACATACAGATTAATGAGATAGAAAGAATTGTTAATACAGATCCTTTTACAGCAAGAGATTTAAGTTACAGAGTAGGCTCTGATATAAACTACTTAAGAAATGAGGCATTAAATAGAAAAAGAGAAGAAGAGAGAATAATAAGAGAGCAAAAAAATAAAAATAAACAAGCTGTTTTAAATTATTTTAATAATACTATAAATAATATAAAAGATATTATTTTAATTGATTTTGCTAAAGATAAATTTAATGCTTTAAGAGATGAATTATTAAATGATGAAGGTGTTACAGATAAAGAGATGAATATTTATAGTAAAAAAATAGAAAGCAGAGTGCAAAGTATTATAGATGAAGCTAATGCAAATGCAAGCGAATGGAGAGCAAAAAAAGAAAAAGAGAGAGAAAAAAGAGTATTGCAAACAAAAATAGAGGATATTGAAGATAATCTCAAAAAAGAAAATATTGAAAGCAAAGAGAATATTGAAAAAAGAGATAAATTATTAAAACAGATAGAAGCTGCTAAAGAGTCTTTGAATAATTCTTCAGACAATATTGATAACATAGTAAAAGATGTTGAAGTAATAGATAAAGAAACAGATGATATACAAATAACAGAGGAAGTAAGAAAAGAGGTAGTAAAATCTATAATAAAATCATTAAAAGGAAGCGAGTTTGAAGTTTCAGCTCCTGAGCTTATAAAAGATGATAATGGCGGAATAGTAAAAATTATGGCTAAAAAACCATCAGGAAAAAGAGCTGTATGCAAGGTTGGACTTAATGGAAAATTGGAATATATTTTTGATAATTATGAAGGTTCAACATGCGTAAAAGATATAGATAAATTTAATAAAGATTTAGAAGAAATTTATTCTATAAGATTGTCTGACAAAAAAGTGTTATGGGAAAACCCTGACAGAATATCTAAAGGTGCTATAGATATTAATAAACATAATGAAAGAACATTATAAGGAGTTTTAATAATGGAAGAGAGAAAAATAGATTTATGGCTTGATAGATTTATAAGAGATTCTAAATTAAAAGGCTCTATAATTTTAAGCGGAAATTCTTCTGACATAATAAGAAACAGAAAAACTGGAAAATATGAATATATTTCAAATTATATTATTAGAGTGTTAAATGAAGATAGTAAATTTAATAATGTTATAAAATGGGACAGAGTTGACGGAATTGATTATGATGTTTCAAAGATCTCTAATTTAACATTTGGAGAGGAGAAAGCAAATAAAGCTCCAAACAGTAATGCTTATGCTTTAGACGAGGATAATGATTTAGCAGACAATAATAATAATCAAGGTCCTAAATATAAAGATATTAATGAATTTTTTAATTATGTGCTTCAGCAAATAAAATCAAAAGCAAATAATCGTATATGTTTTATTATAGATTATTCTGATTATATATTTGGTTCTAATGCTTCTTTAAGTGAAAATGAAAGAAATTGGCTATCTATAATAGGAAAGGCTTTAAGAGAATCTATGAATTATGATATGTTTGATAATGATTTTAAAGAACAAAAAAGATCCATAATCATAATTACAAATAAACTTTCAACAATACCTTCATCATACTATTTAAATAATTCTGATGTAAGCTGTATTAATATACCTACCCCATCAAGACCAGAGAGAGAAACTTTTATACAAAATAATGAAAGTTTAATAAATTTAGACCCACCATTAGATGAAAACAGAAGAAATGATTTTATAGATTCTTTGGAAGGATTTAAACTTAAAGATATAGCACAAATAATGAAACTCTCAATGCAATTAGATACAAAACTCAGTGCAGATAAAATAATTAATTTGTATAAATACGGAGAGAAAAAAAGCCCTTGGGAAGATTTAAGTAAAAGCAAATTATCTAATATAGAAGAAACTTTAGCTTTAAGAGTAAAGGGTCAAGATGAAGCAATAGAAAAAGTAAAAGACGTAATAATAAGAGCATTTACAGGTTTTTCTGGAATACAGCATTCAACAAAACAGAAAAAACCCAAAGGCGTGTTATTCTTTGTAGGTCCTACTGGTGTTGGTAAAACAGAACTTGCAAAATCTTTAGCAGAGTTTTTATTTGGTGATGAAAGTGCTTGCATAAGATTTGATATGTCAGAGTTTAATCATGAACATAGCGACCAAAGACTTGTAGGAGCTCCTCCGGGATATGTAGGTTACGAGGAAGGTGGGCAGCTTACTAATGCTATAAAAGAAAAACCATTCTCTGTAATTTTATTTGATGAAATAGAAAAGGCACATGGAAGAATACTCGATAAGTTTTTACAGATACTTGAAGACGGAAGATTAACTGATGGTAAAGGAGAAACAGTATCTTTTTCAGAATCTGTTATAATATTTACTTCAAATATAGGTTCAAGTGAAATAGATTACACAGACGATAAAGAACAAGTATATAATAAGTTTTTAGAACATGTAAAAAAACATTTTGTTGAAGAATTAAAAAGACCAGAGCTTTTAAATAGAATTGGAGATAATATAGTTCCTTTTAATTTTATTGACGGTACTGATTTCCTTAATAATATAGCAAAAAGTAAATTCAAATATATAGAAACTTTTATAAAAGAAAAATATAAAGCTCAAATTAAATTTGAAAATGAAGATAATGCATATTCAGCAATATCCAATGCAGTTGATAAAAAGAATGGTGGACGCGGTGTATTAAATGTACTTGAAAGTAAAATAATTAACCCTCTTTCAAATTTTATATTTGAAAATATAGATTCGCTTCAAGGAAGAACTATAAAAATAACTCAGTTTAGAGCTACAATAGCAGAATTTGATTTTAAGTTAGAATAATATATATGTTACTAAATATTAATAGTATAAGAGAATGCACCGAATCTGAAGGTATAGGAAAAAGATTTGCAATATGGACTCAAGGTTGCATGAAACGATGTAAAAATTGCTGTAACACTCATATGCAGCCTATTATAAAAAAACATATAGTAGATTGTGATGATATTATAGAAAAAATACAATACAGCAAAAAAAATTATAATATAGAAGGAATTACTCTTCTTGGAGGAGAGCCTATACTTCAGTCAAAGGGACTCTCATATATTTCAAAATGGTGCAGAAAAAATAATTTATCTGTAATACTTTTTAGCGGATATACTTTAGAAGAAATTAATAATTCAAATTTTGATGGGTCTTTAGAATTATTGAAATATACTGATGTTTTGATAGACGGAGAATATATAGATGAGCTTTATGATGAAAAGAGAGGTTTTATAGGCTCAAGCAATCAGAAAATATATTTTTTAAGTGATTTTTATACTCAAAAGGATTTTGATAATTATAAAGGATATGTTTCTCTTGAAGTTATAATAGATAAAAACACAATAAAAATTAACGGCTGGCCTTCTAAAATAGATTAATATATATCTTTACAAAATATATAGTTTTTGTATAATGATAAGCAAAATCAATTGTATAAAAGTAGCAAATATGATAATAAATGAATTAGTGTCTATATTAGTTCCTGTATATAATATAGAAAACTCCATAGAAAAAAACATCAATATACTTATAGAAAAAGTTTCTCCATTTTTTATGAACTTTGAGATAATTATTTCTGATGATGGAAGCAGTGATAATTCAAAAGAAGAGATAAAAAAAATATGCTTAAACTCTCAGCATAAAAATAAAAATTTAAAAAACATAATAGGAGTTTATGCCAAAGAAAATCAAGGCAAGGGTCATGCATTAAAGAGAGCATGTGAAGTTTCTAGCGGTGAATATATAATATTTTGTGATGGCGATATGGAAATAGACCCTTCTCAATTAGAAAACTTTTTTGATATCATGCAAAAAGAAAATGCTGATGTTGTTATAGGCTCTAAAAGACATAAAGATTCTATTGTTAATTATTCTAATATACGCAAACTTATTTCTTTTATATATTTTATGTTTGTAAAGATATTTTTTCATCTTCCAATACAAGACACTCAAACAGGATTAAAGCTTTTTAAAAGAGATGCTATAATAAATATTTTTCCTAGAATACTTGTAAAAGCATTTGCTTATGATTTGGAAGTATTAGTAGCATGCAATTCTAACAATAAAAAAATAGTTTCTGCACCTGTAATAGTGAACCCTAATAGACATTTTGGTTTTATTAGATTTTCTATTTTGTGGAGAACATTTATTGATACTTTAGCAATATTTTATAGACTTAATATTATTCATTTTTATGATAATTTGTTTTCTGAATTAAAAGAAAAACCATTAGTAAGTATTATTATACCATTAAAAAAAATCAATGATTATATAAAAGAAGAAACTGAATATTTACTCGAACAAATATATACAAACTTTGAAGTGATAATACTTCCAGACAAATATACAAACGAAGAAATTGATATAGAACTTTTTAAAGATGAAAGAATAAAAATAATAGAAACAGGAGAGCTTCCTCCAGCGATAAAAAGAGCTATTGGGGTAAAAAAATCTAAAGGAAGTATATTAGCATTCTTAGATGATGACACATACCCAGAAAAAGATTGGCTTTTGAATTCATTAAGGGCTATGGAAAGCAAGAAAGTGTATGCTCTTGGGGGCCCCGCTGTTAACACCCAAAAAGATAATTTCTCAAAACAAATTAGCGGGCTTATTTATAGTTCAACACTCATGAGCGGTAAACATAAGGCAAGATATGTACCAGATAAAGTTCAATATGTTAATGATTATCCAAGCTGCAATTTTATAATAACAAGAGAGCTTTATGAAAGAGCTGGAGGGTTTGATAGCGAATATTGGCCTGGTGAAGATACTATTCTTTGCAATAATATAATGAAGATTAAAGAAAAAATATTATATACTCCAGAAGCTTTGGTTTATCATCATAGAAGAGATTTATTTTTTGGGCATTTCAAGCAGTTAAAAGGCTACGCATGGCATAGAGGATATTTTGTAAAAAGATTCGGCGGAAACTCATTAGCTTTATCATACTTTATACCATCAATATTTTTAATTTATACTATTTTTCTGCCGATTGCATTATATTTTAATTTGCCTCAAGTTTTAAATAATTTAATACCAGCAATTAATAAAAATATATTTCTTGCTTTATTATTATTTCCACATAGTTTTTATGCATTATGTTTAATAGGAAGTTGGATTAGTACACTCTCTCTTACAAAGGGTTTTTGCAAAGCTATAGGTATATTTTTATCACATCTCACTTATGGACTTTTCTTTATAAAAGGTTTTATACAAGGCTTTATTAATACAAAATAATTCCAATTACAGCTGCTATTAATATTATAGCTATAATAGGCACTTTCTTTCCAGCTACCCTTATCTTTTTCAAAAATATAGATAAAGCAAATATAAATAAACCTACAGGACTTATATAATTAAAAATATTTTTTATAAATGATATATTATTAAGTATAGATGTTTCAGTTAATTTTACAGAAAAAGCATCTTTACAAAAAGTAATAACAGCAGAACAGATTAAAGCAACAGCACATACTCTAAGCCCATTCATTATACTATTAAACTGCTCATTGTTTTTTAAAGTATAAAAAAACTTAGATACAATCATACATATTATAAAAGCAGGCAAAAATATTCCAAAAGTAGCAACAGAAGAACCCAACACACCAGCAACTTTATACCCAACAAAAGTAGCAGCATTAATAGCTATAGGTCCCGGAGTAACTTGAGATATAGCAACAAGATTAGAAAACTCGCTAGAGCTAATCCATCCATAGCCTTCTAATATCCCTAAAAGTAGTGCTATAATGGCATAACCACCGCCATAAGTAAAAATTCCAAGCTTTGCAAATATATAAAATAATCTAAAATATATCATTATTAATTCCTAATAAATCTTTTGCTAATTAAATAATAAAGCCAACCCAAAAAAGCAGAGAGAAGCAAAGTGTATATAACATTAAAATTAAGAAATACAACCAAAATAAAACTTAAAATAAAAAGTATAGCAGTGAATTTATTTTTTAAAACACTCTTTCCCATATCATAAGCAGAGAGAAGTATTAAAGCTGCTATTGCCCCTTTTATGCCTAAAAAGGCCTTATTTACATATTCTAAGTTTTGTACTTTTTCAAATATAGGGGCTATTATAAGTATAATAATAAAAGAAGGCATCATAACCCCAATACCAGCCATTATACCGCCAAAAACTCCTGCTATTTTAAAACCAGTAAGAAGCGAAGTATTAACTGCTATAACACCCGGTATGCTCTGTGCTAATGCAAATACATCCACTATCTCAGATTTAGTTAAAAATTTCCTCTTATCAACAAACTCTTCTTGCATAATAGGAAGCATGGCTAGTCCTCCCCCTATTGTAACAAGACCTATATAAAAAAACGAAATAAACATTGTAAGTGCAGAAATCTTATTTGGTTCTTCTTTTTTTTCTTCCTCTATCATATACAATCCTATTTTCTATAATAATTTAGTATTTAATTTTATATAAGATAATATTAGTTAAATAAATTGTCAACAATAAAATATAAAGATATTTTTTATTAAAATTTCTTATAACCAAAAATATAAAAAAAGATAATAGCAATCATTAAAAATTGCCATTATCTTATAAAAATCATATTATTATAAATTATATTAATACTGCATCATCTGTTCATCAACTAATCCAGCAGCAGGAACATAATCATTAACTCTTTGAGAGAAAACTAAAGTATCAGCAAATCCGCCTCTCTTAACTGATAAGAATAAATCATTATATTCATTAGCAGGTCTTCCCATTTTTTTAAGTGTTAAAGCTTTATAGAAAATAGCATCATTAGCAAATCTTGTTCTAGGATAAGAATTGATAATGTTGTCAAACAATGAAACAGCATTTTGCAATTCATTAGGATCATTAGAATAAGTTTGATATAACATACCATTCCATAATAATGATAAAGGCTTAAACTTCTCTATTTTTGTAGAAGCTGCAACCATTTTAAATGAATCATTAGCTATAGCAATATTAGATCTATCAGATTGTGATAAGAAATAGTGAACTATTCCTTTAAATTGATATAATTGACCTAAATCAACATTAGCAGGTAAATTATTAAAATCTAATCTATCTATATAATTTTTAGCTTGAATATATTCTTTATTTGCTATCATTACTCTAATTTCTTGTATTATTAAAGGGTCTGTTCTGTGTGTATCTGCCCAAGGGCTATAGAAATTATTTATAGTAGCTTTTCTTGGACCTCTTGCAGCAAGTGTGTTTGCTGGAGGAGGAGTTGTTGTTGCATATACATTGTTATTAGCTGGCGGCATAGGAGTTTGAGTATAAATATCATTACTCATTGTTGCATCATAATATTGATTATCTGTTAATATTCCTGTATCTTCAACTGTTGTATTATCTGTTTCTAATACTACATTACTGCCTGTATTTTGATTATATTCATTTTCTATTTGACTAAGATAATCATTTTGAATATTATCATCTTTTTTATTACAAGATATTATAAAAATTAAACTTAAAACTATTACTAAAGCTTTTTTCATCATTTTATGCTCCAAAAATATAATTCTGTAATATTCTCGGAAATATACAACAAAATATTAGGATTTTTAATCACTCTTTTATATATTTTCAAATACTTGTCTTTTTATAAATAATTTTTCATTATCAAAGATTATTATTTATAGAAATTTTTTATTGACTTTGCATAAACATATCATATAATGTAAAAAATCTTTAGGAGTATTAAAAATGAAAAAGTTAATATTAATTATATCTTTTGTTTTTATATATACTATATCTTGTACAAAACAAAGTTCAATTGTAAATGAGGCTATATCTATCAATATGGGTCCAGAGCCAAAAACTCTAGACCCAACATTAAACTCATTAAACGCTGTATCTTGCTATATACTTCATGCATTTGAAGGGTTAACTAAAATGGATGCTAATAATAATGTTCAGGGAGGTATGGCAGAGAAATGGGATATATCAGAAGATGGACTTGTATATACATTTCATTTAAGAACAAACGCTTTATGGTCTGATGGAAAAAATGTTACAGCTAAAGATTTTGAATATGCTTGGAAGAGAAGCGTTGATCCTAGTGTTGCTGCAGAATATGCATACATGATGGAAATAGTAAAAAATGCTAAAGAAATAAATGAAGGCACTATGAACTATAATGAATTGGCAGTAAAAGCTATAGATGATTATACATTTGAAGTAACATTGGTTAATCCTTTACCATATTTTCTTGAGTTTATATCTTCTACTGGAATATTTATGCCATTAAGAGAAGATATTATAAATACTTATGGTGATGAATGGACTCTAAAACCAGAAACTTATATAGGAAATGGTCCTTATAGTATGACAGAAAGATTAATAGATGAAAAAATAGTGTTTACTGCAAATAAAAATTATTATAACCCAGATGAGCAAGTAGCTAAAAAAATAAATTTCGTATTAATGAGCGAACCAAATACAGCTATGTCTGGAATTAAAAATGCTTCTATACATTTCTCTGCATTAGAACCGCCTTCTTCAGAAATTGAGGCTCTAAAAGCTGATAATTCATTAATTGAAAATAATGCTATTGGAACTTACTATATAGAACTTAATATTACAAATAGTGCCTTAAAAGATAAAAGAGTAAGACAAGCATTAGCTTTAGCAATAGACAGAAATTATTTAGTAATAAATGTAACTAAAGGCGGACAAACACCTGCAGGAGCATTTGTAGCACCTACTATTAAAGGTTCTAATGCTACATTTAGAGTTGAAAATCAAGAATATATTAATAATAAAACTTATTTAGCTAATGTTGAGAAGGCAAAACAATTAATGGCTCAAGCTGGATATCCAAATGGTGAGGGCTTTCCTGTTTTAGAATTAAAAGTATCTCCCGGTATTTATGTACTTATTGGAGAGGCTATACAGCAAATGTGGAAAAATAATTTAAATATAGATATTAAACTATTACAAGAAGAGTTTCCTATTACATTACAAACTTTATTAGATAAAGATTATGATATGGCTAGAATGGGTTGGACTGGGGATTATAATGACCCTATGACTATGCTTGAAATAATGGCTAGCTATAGCGGAGTTAATCATTCAGGTTTTTCAAATGCTAATTATGATAATTATATTAATATAGCAAAAACTTCTGCAGATAATAATGTTAGAATGAATGCTATGAAAGAAGCTGAGGCTATACTTATGGATGAAATGCCTGTAATACCGCTTTATTATAGAACAGATTTATTTATGATTAACCCTATACTAAAAAATGTGGTATTAAGTCCTTTAGGAAGACATAAATTTAATTATTGTTATATAGAAGTAACTAAAAGTACAAATAAATAATACTATATTTTAATAATTATTAATTTTTTATAACTATAATAATTTAAGGAAAATAATATTATGTCAGATGAATTAAAAACAAAAGCATTAGAATATCATTCTAAGGGAAAAGCTGGAAAATTAGAGGTTATAGCAACAAAGCCATGTAAAACTGCTGATGATTTATCTTTAGCATATACTCCGGGAGTTGCTAAACCTGTACTTGAAATAGCAGAAAACCCAAACGATGCATACAAATACACTTCCAAAGGGAATTTAGTTGCAGTTATTTCAAACGGCACTGCAATACTTGGTTTGGGTGATAGAGGTGCTTTGGCTTCAAAACCTGTTATGGAAGGAAAGGGTATATTATTTAAACGCTTTGCTGATATTGATGTTTTTGATATAGAAGTAAATGAAAAGAATCCTGATAAAATTATAGAGATAGTAAAAGCATTAGAGCCTACATTCGGCGGAATTAACCTCGAAGATATAAAAGCTCCTGAATGCTTCAAAATAGAAAAAACTCTAATAGAAAAATGCGATATACCAGTGTTTCATGATGACCAACATGGTACAGCTATAATATGTTCTGCTGCTTTAATTAATGCTTTAGAGATTTCAAATATAGACAAAAAAAATGCTAAGATAGTTTTTAATGGTGCTGGTTCTGCGGGTATTTCTTGTGCTAAAATGTTTGTAGCATTTGGGGTACCTAGAGAAAACATAATTATGTGCGACAGTAAAGGCGTTATCACTAAAGATAGAATAGAATCTGTTACAGAAGAGAAAAGAGAGTTTGCAACAGATTTAAAAATAAAAAATCTTGAAGAAGCTATGAAAGGAGCTAATGTATTTGCTGGGCTTTCTGTTGCTGATTGTGTTAGTGAGGATATGGTTAAATCTATGGCTAAAAACCCTATAATATTTGCTATGGCTAACCCTAACCCTGAAATACAATACGAAAAAGCAGTAGCTATAAGAGATGATTTAATTATGGCTACAGGAAGGAGTGATTATCCTAATCAGATTAACAATGTATTAGGTTTTCCTTTTATATTTAGAGGTGCTTTAGATGTGAAGGCAAAAGCTATATCAGAAAAAATGAAAATGGCTGCATCATTAGCTTTGGCAGCTCTTGCTAAAGAAAAAGTGCCTGAGGAAGTTTTTAAGGCTTATGGAAACAAAACTTTTGAGTTTGGAAAAAATTATATAGTACCTAAACCTTTTGACCCTAGGGTTATAGAGTGGGTATCTCCTGCTGTTGCTAAGGCTGCTTGTGAAGAAGGGCTTGCTAGAGAGCCTATCACTGATTTTGAAAAATATAAGGCTTCTCTAAAAGAGAGAATGAAAAAATATTGGGATTAATAAAAATATATTTTTTAATTAATACATAATAAATGCAAATAAAAAAGAGAATTTATTTTATTATAAATTCTCTTTTTTGTTTTTTCCTGATTTATTATTAATTACTTAATGCCTTTTATTGCTCTGTATTTAGCTAAAAACTCATTTGATATATTTTGAAGCTCTTTTGAATATTCGATATTTAAGTTCATTGAACTATTAATTATCTCAGTGTCTGGATTTTCTTTAAGCATTTCTAAACGTATTTTTGCCTTTTCTGAATTTATTTTTTGTCTTAATTCAGAAATCTTTGGCTGATATTCAGTTTTTAATTTTGTTATTTCAGCTAATTGTTCTTTAGTGAGAGAAGCAGAATTATAAATAAAATATCCATAATTATAAACTTCTCCATCATAATAAGAATAACTATTACCTTTATTATAAGACGAATAATTATTATTACCCTTAGCAAAAGCTGATACTGATAAAATTGATACAATAAAAATAATGCTTAAAACCTGTTTCATGTTTATCTCCATAAATGTTATTAATAATATTATTAGACGAACTCCAAAATACAAAAGTTCCATAAAAAACAAATATTATTAAGAGTTTAAAAAGTTTTTTATATATCTTGTCTGTTCATCATTTTTAAGCAAAAAAGCATCATGTCCATAATTTGATTTTAATTCATGAAACTCAGTATCAATATTAAGTTCTCTATAAGTTTTTACTATATCCTCAGACTGATAACTCGGATAAAGCCAATCTGATACAAATGATATTACAAGAACTTTTTCTATAGAGTGCTTCTTTATTTTTTTTATATCATCTCTCACATCAAACAAATCCATAGCCTTAGTAAGATATAAAAAACTATTAGCATCAAATCTCTCACTAAACTTCTCCCCATTATAATGCAAATAATTTTCTACTTCAAAAGAAGGAGTAAAATATTTTAAAGCCTTTTTTCTTCTTCTTCCAAATTTTTTTCTCATATACTCTTCGCTCATATATGTAATATGCCCAAGCATTCTAGCCAAAGCAAGCCCATTATCTGGAGTGGATATTCCGTAATATTTACCTCCATACCATTCTGAATCTTCTGTAATAGCTTGTCTTGATATTTCATTAAAAGCTATTTGCATAGGTGAATGTGTCATACAGCTTGCTATAATGATTAATTTATCCATCATATTTGGGTATGATGCACTCCACTCTAAAACCTGCATTCCTCCCATAGAGCCGCCTACAATAGCATAAAGCTTATCAATCTTCAAATAATCTATTAATAATTTTTGAGCCTTTACAATATCTTTCATAGTAAAACTTGGAAAATCTGTACCATAGCATAAATTACTATTTGGTTTCTTTGATGAAGGACCAGTAGTGCCATAACATCCTCCAAGTACATTTGAACATATTACAAAATATTTATCTGTATCTATAGCCTTTCTCTTGCCAACAAAATTGCTCCACCAAGTTAAAACATCACTATCCCCTGTAAAAGCATGGCAAATCAATATGGCATTATCTTTTTTATCATTTAATTTACCATTTGTAGTGTATGCTATTTTTAAATTATCTATAGCAGCAGAGTTTTCAAATTTAAAAGTTTTATTATAATCAAAATACTCTATCATAACTTATCCTAATTATTAAACTTATTTCAAAACTACTAATAATGTATAATAGTATTATTATTAATTTAATGATTGGGGCTTTGCCCCCTGCGAAGCGTACCCATAGGGTAAAACCCCACTTCTTTTTGCGACCGAAGGAAGTCCTTCAGGGCGACCGAAGGAAGTACCTTTAGGTATGACCCAAAGAAGCAAAAAGACTGCAATTTTATATACCAAAACTATAACTTAAAAAATATATAATATATTATTTTTTTTATTAAAAAAAATTTTGTAATTAATTCTTATCAATAGTTTTTAAAATATATATTATTTACTCGCTATAGCTAAAGCCTCATCAAGATAATATAATATATCATCTATATGC
Organism: Brachyspira sp. SAP_772; assembly: GCF_009755885.1. NCBI lineage: Bacteria > Pseudomonadati > Spirochaetota > Spirochaetia > Brachyspirales > Brachyspiraceae > Brachyspira > Brachyspira sp. SAP_772. Next base: position 90,570 of record NZ_VYIX01000003.1, read on the forward strand.
TCTATTCCTATAGAAAGTCTTATGAAGTTTTTAGTAATACCTGCATTTATTAACTCTTCCTCAGATAATTGAGAATGCGTTGTAGAAGCAGGATGTGCAACCAAACTCTTAACATCTCCCACATTAACAAGATGAGAAAATAGTTTTATATTGTCTATAAACTTAACAGCAGCATCATATCCGCCCTTTATGCCAAATACAACCATACCCCCAAACTTATTATCTTTCAAATATTTTTTAGCTACATTATAAGAAGGATCATTTTTAAGCCCCGGATACCTAACCCACTCAACCCTATCATCTTTCTCTAAAAACTCAGCAACCTTCATAGCATTAAATGAATGCCTATCCATTCTCAAAGATAAAGACTCCATTCCCTGTATAAATACCCAAGAATTATCAGGAGACAAACAAGCCCCTAAGTTTCTTAATGGCACAGTTCTAAATCTCATAGTAAAAGCAATATCTCTTAACTCTTCAGGCAAATCATAAGCCCATTTTAAACCATGATAATTAGCATCAGGCTGAGTAAACAATGTAAACTTATCATCTTTCCAATTAAACTTACCTGCATCTGTAACTGCCCCTCCAACACTGCTTCCATGTCCGCCAATCCATTTGGTTAGAGAATTAATTACTATATCAGCTCCATAGTTTATTGTTTGAAGCAAATATGGAGTTGTAAAGGTGCCGTCTACTATTAATGGTATATTGTTATTATGAGCTATTTTTGCCACTTCTTCTATATCTGTAAAATCTAATGAAGGGTTTGATATTGTTTCTATATATATTACCTTTGTCTTTTTAGTAATTGCCTTTTCAAAGTTTTTTGGGTCTTTTGCATCAACAAAGTTTGTATTAATTCCAAATTTTGGAAGTATGGCAGCAAACTGCGAATATGTGCCTCCATACAAACTAAAAGATGATAATATCTCATCGCCCGCCTCGCATATGGTAATCATAGTATTAAATATAGCACTTGTTCCAGAAGATACTGCTATAGAAGATTTACCGTTTTCCATTGCTGTAATTCTTTTTTCTAATACGTCTGTAGTAGGGTCGCCTAATCTTGTGTAAATATAGCCTAACTCTTTTAAATCAAATAAATCAGCAGCATGTTTAGAGTTTTTAAACATATAAGAAGTTGTTTTATATATAGGTACTCCCCTGCTTCCAAATACATCATTATTCTCCTGTCCTGCATGAACAGATAAAGTTTCAAATTTTAATTGTCTTGACATATAAACTCCTAAATATTTTGTTGTAATTTAAAAATAAAAAAGCCGCCAAAAACTTGACGGCTGTAATTACAAAATTAATATTTATTATATTTTATGCAGCCGTAATTGTTTTTTGCATGAGACAAAGCATATTCTTAATAATAACTGCATTATTCATAAATATTTTACATTTCCTTAAAATTTTATATTTTAATAATATGTTATATATAAAAAACACACTATTGTCAATAGTAATTATTAAAACTTTTAGAAAATTATTCACATATTTTTTAAAAGATTTATAATAGTATTGAAATTGGTATATCCTTAATATATAATATAAGTTAACAATAAAATAAAAGGTATTATAAAATGAATATTTTAAGAAAAATGATATTTATTGTTGGATTGTTATTAGCTTTTGTATCAATAGGTACAATAACAACCTATGAGAAAAGGGAAAAAGAGAAAGATATAGGAAAAGATTATTAATTATATGTTAAAATATAAAATTATTTCACTGCTATTTTTATTAACATTATTTAGCTCTAATTTATATAGTGTAAAAGTAACTGTGCTTCCATTTCTAAGCAAAGATAAAGAGTGGATAGAAAAATACATGGTTGATGATGGCATGCCTAGAGCTTTTGAAATGTCTTTAAGAAATACCCATATGTTTGATGTAAGTGATTATGATTTGCTTATATCATATTTTACATCCTATGACAATGTTATGGATTATAAAGCCTTATCTACAAATTTAACTGTAGCTAGTGATTTTGTTAAAGAAACTTTTGAATCTGATTATTTAATTACTGGAGAGGTTATTGATTTCAGTCTAAAACAGGGGGGTAAAGATACAGCTAATGTAGAGTTTAAAGTTAATCTTATAGATATAAACACTTTAAAAACAGTTAAAACTTTTACTAATTCTGCAAGTTATGTGCTTCCCGGAAATAGTCCTATATATAACTCTGAAGATGCTTTATTTTATGAAAGTGCATTGGGCTGGGCTAGTATTGTAGCTTTTAATAATATAGCTAATGAAATATCAGATTTTTTAGAAATTCCTCCTCTAATTGGAAGTGTAACAAGAATAGAAGATGATAAAATATTTATCAATTTAGGAAAAAGAAATAATATAAAAATAGGAGATGAGTTTGGAATATATCGTGTAGAAAAATATTTGGATTTGCCTCCTAATAATGAATACCTTATAAACAAAATAAACGAAAGAAAACAAAGTTCTTTAACTAACGGAATATTAACAAATAATATAGACCCAAATAATTTCGTAGTTCATAACAATGATACTAATTCATATATTACAAATAATAGTAATACAAATAATAGTAATCAAACATTAATTAACAATACTAATCAAAAAAGTAACATATCAAAACAATATAATAATAACAATATTAATAATAACACTTCTTCTTCTGTTTATAGACAAACAAGAGAAAATGCTAATGGAGATTTTTGGTATACTAGTGAAATGCTTTATATATATAGATTTTACAAAACTAAAAAAACTTTAGTAACAAATGCAAAAGTAATAGAATTATATGATAACTATGCTATATTAGAAAATAAAAGCGATGCAAAAATAGATCTGCTTATGGAAGTAAAAATTAATGAAGAAAAGGATAAGAACTTATGATAATAAAACAGAATGTTATTTTTAATAAAACGGATAAAAAAGACTATTATATCTATATAGATAAAAAAAATAATAGAGGCATATTTACTCCATATTTTAAAGGTTCTTATAATAGTTTCTTCTATGATTTTAGTCTTGATAAATGCAGAATATTTCATAAGAATGCTAAATCCTATTCTATACTAGACTTATCTCTAGACGGCAAAAAAATAATAACTATATCTGTAGATAATATTAATAATTCAAATAATACATTAAAAATTATAGAAATAGGTACTAATAAAGTATTTTTAGAATTATCTGGAATGTATGTTTATGAGGCATTCTTTACTGCTAATCCTAAATTAATAATATGCAGAGCTAAAGAATTTAATAGAACTAATGTTTTTTTATATAATATTGAAGAGAAAAAAATAGCATATACATTAAAAGAAAATACATTTATAACTGATGGTGCTTTTGATGAAAAAAGAACTATGTTTACATATCCATCTGCTGTAAACAATAAAATATTATATCAGGTAAATCTGCTTACTTTAAATGACGGTAAAATACAATTAGAAAATCCAAATATGAAAGTAACTAATGTATATTCTATAGGAAAAGACTTTATATTGATGGAATCAAATAAATCAATAGCTCTCTATAGCAATAAAAAAATAGTATGGAAAGTAGAATTATCATCTGTGTTTAATTGTGAGTATGACGGAGGAATATTTTATTTAGAGAAAAAAATATATTTTGATAACCCCGCTATAGCAAAAGACAATGTGGAAAATGATAAAACCCCAAAAGAAAATATGATACTTTATAGAATAGATATAGACACAGGTAATATAGAATATTTGCTTTTGCCTGTAAACATAAAATATAAAAGATTTACAACTATGTTTGGAACTAAGATTATAGATACTACTGGAAATATATTAGATATTAGAAGCGGAAAAACATTAACTTTTCCATTAAAGCTATATAAATAATTGCAAATATATATTTTTTTATTATATTTATAGAGTGGTCTATGATTTTTGTTTTTATTTAAAAGAATAATTTATTTAAGAGGAGTGTAAAATTGTATAAAATATTACTTTTAACAATATCTATTATATTTGCAGCTTGTAATGAAAAAGAGATAAAAAATATAATAGCACAGCAAACAAATAATACATCAAATAATAATATTGCTAATTCTGATATAAAAGTAGCGGCATCAAAATTAACATCAAAAGAATATGACGTGTTAATAAACAAAGGCACAGAGTTTCCTTTTACAGGAGAACTTTTAGATGTAAAAGATGATGGGGTTTATACTTGTAAATTATGCGGAAACTTATTGTTTAAATCTGATGCTAAGTTTAATTCTGGTACAGGTTGGCCTAGTTTTGATGATGCAATAGCTGAAAACATAAAATTTGTAAAAGACGGATGCAGAGTAGAAGTAACTTGTGCAAAATGCGGAGGTCATTTAGGACATGTTTTCTACAATGAAGGCTTTACTGACAAACAAACTAGATATTGCATTAATTCTGTATCTTTAAATTTTGTTAATAAAGCAGACTTTGATAAAACTAATGATAGTACTACAAATAAATAACAATGAGGTAAAAACTATAATATGAAAAAAATTGTATTAATGACAATAATATCCATATTTTCTTTAATATCCTGTAATGAAAAATTAAATAGCGAATCTACAAATATTAAAGAATCTTCAAGTATTAAAGAAAATAAGGAGGAGACAAAAATGATTCCAGAAAATGTTAAATACGCCTATTTTGCTTCAGGCTGTTTTTGGGGCACTGAATATTGGTTTGAAAAAGGAAAAGGAGTATATGCAGTTGTAAGCGGATATGCAGGAGGACATAAAATAAACCCAACATATAGAGAAGTATCCACTGGTCTAACAGGACATTTAGAAACTGTACAGGTTGCTTATAATCCTGATGAAACTACTTATGAAGATTTAGTTAAACTATTCTTTGAAACTCATGACTTTACTCAAAAAAATGGTCAGGGTCCTGATATAGGTTCACAGTATTTATCAGCTATTTTTTATCAAACAGAAGAAGAAAAAGAAATAGCTCAAAAATATATAGACATGCTTAAAGAAAAACGTTATGATGTGGCAACAACTTTAAGAGAATATAAAAACTTTTATCCAGCAGAAGATTATCATCAAGATTATTATGAGAGAAAAGGCTCTATACCTTATTGCCATTTCTATAACAAAATATTTTAATAATGAGTTTTTGTTTAAAAACTGAATTAATAATATTTATATTGTTTTAAAATAATACTAATTATATTACATATAAAATATAATTAGTATTATTTTTTTATTTGCACTTTTTGGTTCTTTTGACGAAGTCCGCACCGCGACCGAAGGAACTGCCTGCGACCGTAGGAAGTACCTTTAGGTATGGGTGCGAGCTGCGGGAAAAAGAACAATAAAATATTTGTAAAAATAATAATATGTAGTTGTTTAAGCACACTAAAAATTTAGTTTTAAATATTGTTTGCGGGGACTAGCCCCCACACCCCCAGTTCTTTTTGTGACCAAAAGAACCAAAAAGACTGCATTTTTAGGCAAAATATAAGTATTATATTTATATAATTCTGATATATAAAGTTAAGACATTTACACTTTCGCGAAGCGTGTCCGGAGGCAAAAACTTTGACGAAGTCCACGCGTGTGAGGCGGGAAAAGTTGAATAAAAAATAAATTACAAAGTATAGTTTTTTAGGTATATATTAAAAATTATTTAATAAAATAAAAGAGCTATCACTAATTATTAGCAATAGCTCTATTATTAATAAATCACTACATTAAGCCCTTGATATATCTAATCAATTCAGCTATCAAAAAAATTAGAAACACAAATCCAAAAAATATCCAAGACTTAATAGTTCTTTTTCTTGTCTCTTTTTTATTAAACTCTCTTCTAAAAGGATCATTTTCCACGATTCATCAAACCTTTTTCAAATATTTTTGAGTATCAACAGCAACAGCAGCAATGATGATAGCACCTTTAATAATGTATTGCATATAAGGTGAAATACCAACGAAAGTCATACCGTAGTTAATAACTTGGAATATCAAAACCCCAGATACAATACCCAAAATAGAACCAATACCTCCAGAGAAAGAAACACCGCCTACAACACAAGCAGCAATAGCATCAAGCTCATAACCGTTACCTAAGTTGTTTGTAGCAGAACCAACCCTAGCAACCTCTAAAGAACCAGCTATACCATATAAAGCACCAGCCATAGTATAAACTATCATAAGAGTAAGAGGAATGTTTACACCGCTCACAGCAGCAGCTTCAGGGTTACCACCTACAGCAAATATGTTTTTACCCAATTTAGTTTTATTCCAAATCACCCACATAATCAGAGTAATAATCACGGCGAATATTATCAAGTATGATATTGTAAGCCCGCCTACTTTTATACCGCCCTGAGCAAGATTAGTAAAACGAGGGTCAAGTCCTCCAATAGGCTGAGCACCATAAGGAGGTCTGTCAAAATAAGTACTAGTAACACCGTAAAGTATAAGCTGCATACCTAAAGTAGCAATAAATGGAGTTACATAAAGTTTAGAAATGATGAATCCATTTATAAAACCAAATACCATAAGTATAAGCATAACTAAAAGTATAGGTAATATAACAGGAAGCATAGGTAAATCAGGATACATTCTAGTAGGGTTACTAGTAGATTGTAAAAGAGAAGCACTAACAACAGCAGCAAGTCCTACAGCCCTACCAGCACCAAGGTCGTTACCCTGAGTTACTAATAAAGTACCAATACCAACAGCAATAATCATACGAGTAGAAGCCTGAGCAAAAATGTTTACAAAGTTGCTAAGTCTAAAGAAAGATGGCTCTTTAATAATAATACCAATAAGTATAAGTAAAAGTGCTGCAAATATGGCATTATTCAGTATAAATTTTAATATTTTGTTTATAGTAGAATTTTTGTCTGACATATATTATTCCTTTATTAATAAATTATAAATATTTGGCAGATAATGCCATTATTTCTTCTTGATTAGTATTAGCCGTATCAACTATACCCGCAACCCTTCCATTACTCATAACCATTATTCTATCAGTTATACCAAGCAACTCAGGCATCTCAGAGCTAACCATAATAATAGTCTTACCTTCCGTAGCTAAATCTATTATAAGTTTATATATATCATATTTTGCCCCTACATCAATACCCCTAGTAGGCTCATCAAGCATAAGAATATCAGGAGCACTCAAAAGCCATCTGCCCAATATTACCTTCTGCTGATTACCTCCAGATAATGATTGTATGGCAGTTTTCTCTGAAGGAGTCTTTACCTGCATACTATCTATTACCCATTTAGTATCATCTCTCATCTTCTTATTATTCAAAAATCCAAAATTACCTTTATAATTATCTACATTAGCTATTATAGAATTAAAATTAATAGAGAGCATACCAAATATACCAGTTTGTCTTCTCTCCTCTGTTACCAAAGCAAATCCATGTTTAATAGCTTTTCTTGTTGTATTATTTTTAATATCTTTATCATTTTTAATAATACTTCCGCTTGATAAAGTACGCATACCAAATATACTCTCAAGTACCTCAGTTCTTTTTGCACCAACAAGACCAGCTATACCAAAAATCTCACCCTTTCTCACACTAAAATTAATATCAGTGAGCGAAGGCTGATAGAATGCTGTAAAGTTTTTAATTTCCAAAATTCCTTCAGCAGGTTTATTAGTTTTAGGAGGGAATCTATTAGTTAAATCACGACCCACCATCTGTTTAATAATAAGGTCAGTTGTTAATTCTTTTGCAGGAGTGGTAGAAACAAACTTACCATCACGCATTATAGTAACTTCATCAGATATCTGCAATATCTCTTCCATTTTGTGAGAAATATATATCATACCTACACCGCGGCTTTGAAGTTTCCTTATTATCTTAAATAATTTAGCAACTTCTTTTTCTGTAAGCGAACTAGTAGGCTCGTCTAAAACAAGTATTTTAGAATGATATGATACTGCCTTTGCTATTTCAACCATTTGCATTTCAGATACTGATAATGTAGATACTTTAGTTCTAGGGTCTAAAGGTATTTCTAAATCATCAAAAATAGCTTTAGTATCATCATACATTTTCTTCTCATCTACAAATCCAAATTTAGTAGGATATTTACCAAGCCAAATATTATCCTGTATATTTCTTTGCCTAACCTGATTAAGCTCTTGGTGCACCATTGCTACACCATTATTTAAAGCTTGTTTTGGAGAACTAAAATTAACTTCATTTCCGTCTAATAATATTGTTCCTTCATCTTTATGGTAAATACCAAATAAACATTTCATAAGAGTGGATTTTCCAGCACCATTCTCTCCCATAAGAGCAACAACACTTCCCTCTCTCACAACAAGTTCAGCCTTATCCAAAGCTTGAACACCGGGAAAATATTTTGATATGCCCTTCATCTCAAGAATTACTTTTCTCTCTTCCATAAAAATAAAATCCTTAAAATTACACTTAAAAAAACACGATATACAAAATTAAAAATATGAAATTGGGGACATTATGTAAAAATAATATCCCCATTCATAAAAATGATTATTACTTATAAGCTTCTTCAGCTATAGTAATATTATCTGCAGTTATAGGAACATAAGGAACGCGTACTGCTTTTACTTCATCTAAAGTCCAAGTAGTACCTTCTACTGGATCTTTGCCAGCAGCAACATTTAATGTTAAATCTACAAGAGCTTGTGATTGTCCAACTGGGTCATTAAGTACTGAACCTAATATTGTTCCTTTTTTGATTTCGTTCAACATATCAGGAATAGCATCTACACCTACTATAGGGATATATTTAGCTTTGTCGCCAGTGTTGTATCCTAAAGCTTGTATAGACTGTAAAGCACCTAAAGCCATAGCATCATTGTTAGCAAAAATAAATTCTATTTGGTCACCATATTTTTGTATCCAAGCATCTACTATATCTTTAGCTCTAGCAGTATCCCAGTTAGCATTTAATTCTTCTAATTTTTCTACTTTAAGACCATTGTTAGTAATATACATAGTTACATGAGAAGTTCTTGCTTCTGCATCTGGGTGGCCTGGTTCGCCTTTAATTAATACATATTGTATAACACCATCACCATTTTTATCTAATGTAGGATCTGCTTTCCAAGCATCTACAACGATTTTTCCTTGCATATCACCAGATTCTTCTGGAGTAGTACCTACATACCAAGTTTTATCATAGCTAGCCATAGCTTGAGCACTAGGCTGTTTGTTAAAGAATACTACAGGTATATTTTTAGCTTTAGCTTTGTCTATAATAGTTTGAGCTGCTTGAGGGTCTACTAAGTTAATTGCCAAAGCTTTAACATCTTTATTGATCATAACATCTACTTGGTCATTTTGCTGAGCTTGGTTGTTTTGAGAATCGTTAATTATTAAATTAGCTTTTCCAGCAATTTTACTTTCTATGTTTCTTCTGTAGAAAGACATGAAGTTATCATCATAACGATAAATTGTAACTCCAATTAGTGGACCATTAGCATCTGAAGCTGCTGCATTATCACTAGTGCCGCCGCCGCAAGATAGCATAAAAATTGTTGCTATTATAAGCATAGAACTTATAATGAATATTTTTCTCATAATAGAAAACTCCTTAATTTAATTAATATTCTATAATTTTAGTATATAAATTTTATGCACTAAATCAAGTTTTTAATATTTAAATAAAAAACCTATCAAATACATATTTCATATCATTATAAAAATATTAAAATTATTATAATTTATAAATATACAATTTAGAACTATAATTTTTTTACAAAAAAATTACTAAATTTTTAATTATTTTACATATATTATAAAAAATAATAACTAAAATCCGATAATATACATATAAAACATTTGGAGGTTAAAAATGAATGTATCTATTAATTCTATTTATTCATCTAAAATGTTTCCACTAACTGGACATATGTATAGTGCAGGGCTTAACGTTTATAATTTATCTGACTCTATGAGCAGATTAAATGAGTTTGTTTCTGGACAAGGTACTTCAGTTTTAGTAAATTATAATTTAGGAAAGAGTTTAGATGTATATGCTTAAAAAACTAATATAAGCCAATTGTAATAAAAATATATCAATTGGCTTATCTTTTAAATTTCATCTGAAATCAAAAAATCTTTAAAATAATCCGTATAATCAACTTCAAATTTCATAATATCTTTGCTAATAGGATGAGTAAACTCTATCTCTTTTGCTATAAGCATTAAATTACTATAGTTAGAATAACTTTTAGAATAAATCTTATCACCAGCTACAGGAAAGCCTTTATATGAACAATGAACTCTTATTTGATGAGTACGGCCTGTTTTAATATTAACCTCTATTAAGCTATGCTTTTTAAATCTATTTAATACCTTTATATAACTCAAAGCCTTCTTACCGTCTTCACGAACTGTCATTTTTTTTCTATATATACTATGCCTGCCTATAGGTAAATTAATTTCATAAAAGTTTTCCCTTAAAACTCCTACAACTATAGCATGATAAATCTTTTTTATTGTTCTATTTTTAAATTGCTCCTGAATAGCAGAAACTATATCAGCATTCTTTCCTACAATCATTAAACCAGAAGTATCTTTATCCAATCTATGTATAATGCCTGCCCTGCTTTTATCTCCAACAAAATTAAAATCTTTTATATGATAAAGCAAAGCATTAACCAAAGTGCCGCTCTTTTCAGAAGAAGAACAATGAACACTCATATTACAAGGTTTATTTACAACTAGTAAATATTCATCTTCATACAAAATTTCCAAATCAATATTCTCTGCTAATATATCTTCATCTTCTTTATTATTATTATTATTTGTTTTTATGTTTATCTCTACAATATCATTAAGCTTTAGAGAATATGAAAGTTTTTTTATATTACCATTAACTAGTATGCAAGATAAATAATTTTTTACCTGAGACCTGCTTATATTTAATTTATCGCTTACAAATATATCTAGTCTTTTATTTAAATCTTTTTCTTCTATTGAAAACTTATACATCTATCATTATTTTTATTATTTATTTTCTTTTTTTTCTTTTTTAAATGAACTATCAAAATCTTCTTTAAATAAAAATACCCCTATAGCTATAACAACAATCCCTATAGTGATGGCAGCATCAGCAATATTATAATTCCAAGGAAATCTAATATTTAAATTAAATCCCATATTAATAAAATCTGTTACAAAGCCTCTCATAACTCTATCTAATAAATTGCCCATAGCTCCGCCTAGCACCATACTAAAACCAACAATAGATATTCTCTGTTTTTTCTTATCTATTATAGTTATAATATAAAATACAACAATCATTGCCAAAAAAACAACAACCTTTAAAAACTCTGGTATTATATGCTGTATAACCTCTGGAACATTATTAAGAAAACCAAAAGAAACACCATAATTTCTTGTATATATAAATACTAATAAATCTCCAATAATTTTTTTATAACCAATAACCTGTAAATATTTATCAACAAAATATTTTGAAACAGTGTCCGCTATAAATATTAATATGGATATTAAAAAATATATCTTTTTTTCTTTTATCTGCAATAAAATCTTACTCATAAAAAACAAATTCCTTATATAATCAAGTGCTAATAATAATTTATATTAATAAAAATTACAACCTACAAAACCTAAATTAAAAAATTATATTTACAAATTAATATGATTTAAAAATAACTCTTTTATATTGATATTATATATTTTTTTGTATATAATCTACTATTATGAAAAATGGAAAGGTAATATTTCCGGGTACTTTTGACCCTTTTACTTTGGGACACCTTGATGTTCTCTATAGACTTGCTGATATATTTGAAGAAGTGTATATATCTGTAGCTGTAAACTTAGAAAAATCTCCAACTTTCACTATAGAAGAAAGAAAGGCGATGATTAAAAAAGTGATTGGAAATAATGATACAATAAAAATAGTTTCTATATCTGGACTTGTTACAGAATATATGAAACAAAATAATATAAAAGTATTAGCCAGAGGAATAAGAGACAGCGAAGATTTATATTATGAGCTTAAAATGTCAAGAATGAATAAATTATTATACCCAGAGATGGATACAATATTTTTACATACATCTGAGCATTATGCTTATATAAGTTCATCACTCATTAAAGAGATACTTAAATTTAATGGTCCTATAGATGGTTTAGTTCCAGAAGTTTTAATAGATGATATTAAATCCAAATTCATAAAATAATAAAAAAATAAATAAAATATCAAAAAGAATAAAGAATAGAATATGAAAAATTTTTACTTAGAAAATTACGGCTGCCAAATGAATAAAGCAGATTCAAATAGTTTAATAAACTCACTTATGCAAGAAGGCTTTATACAAACAGAAAACTATGAAAATGCTGATAATATTATAATAAACACATGCAGTGTAAGAGCACATGCTGAAGAGAGAGTTTTTTCAAGAGTAAAGCTATTTAATGCCAACAGAAAGAAAAACAAAAAAGACACAAAAATCATCATCATGGGATGTATGGCTCAAACTTCTAAAGAACATCTTGAAAGTTTGGGAGTTGATAAGATATTTGACGTATACAATGAAGTTAATATTATAGACTACTTAAAAGACGAAGAGGTTTTTGTAAGGAAGTTTAATGACAATTACATATTTAATAAGTCTTATGTTGATGAAGATAAACTGCATAAGGCTTTCATACCAATCACGCACGGATGTAATAACTGGTGTACATACTGTATAGTGCCTCACACAAGAGGAAAGATGATTAGCAGAAAGTCTAGTGAGATATTAGACGAATTAAAAAGACTCATTGACGAAGGAGCTAAAGAGATTACGCTTCTTGGGCAGAATGTTAATTCTTATGGGCTTGATATTGATAATGAAATAAACTTTACAGAATTATTATATAAAATAGACAAAGTTATAGAAGAAAAAGCAAAAGATAAGGTGTGGATAAGGTTTTTAACTTCTCACCCCAAAGATTTTGATAAAGAACTCGCTGATGCCATATGGAGCTTAAACAGTTTATGTAAGCATATACATTTGCCTTTTCAAAGTGGTTCAGATAGAATATTATCTTTAATGAATAGAAAATACACAAAAGAAGAATATATTAAAAAAGTATCATATTTAAGAGAGCATGCTGATGATTTTCCTATTTCTACAGATATTATAGTAGGTTATGCAGATGAAACTGAAGAAGAATATCAAGAAACACTAGCTTTACTTGAAAGTATTGGTTTTGAAGAAGCTTATTTATATAAATATTCTGAGAGAGAAGGCTCTATTGCATACAAAAAGAAAGTTCAATATGATAAGGCGGCAGGGGCAAGAAGACTCACTCAAATAGTTAACTTCCAAAGAGAATTAGCTCAAAAATTACTATCAAAGCAAGTGGGCAAAAAAGCTTATATAATGATAGATGATATTGCTAAAGATAATATGCACTATTTATGCAGAAGCAAAGAAAATAGAATAGTGTTAATAAAAAAAGAAGAACAACTTAATATGGGTGATATCTATTACTCTGAAATAACTGAGATAAAAAATCATACTTTAATTGGAAATTTAATAAAATAAAAAAAATATTCAAATAATTTGTGAAAAAAAAATTCATTTTCTGTTTATATATTTGCAATTTTTTTTGTTAAATGGTAAAATTTTATTATAATAATTTTAGGGGTAGCATCTTGAGTTGTAATATTTGTGGCAAGAATCTTGCTGTTTTACATATAAAAGAATCTATAGGTAATGAAAAATACGAAATGCATATCTGTGAAGAATGCGAGAAAAAAATGAATATAATGGAAAAATGCATAGAACTTGAATTTAATAACTTGCATACAATATTTCCAGAATCTAAACCTGTTGTTAATATAAAAAAGAAAAATAACAAAAAACATAAAATAAAAGATAAAATATGCCCTTCTTGCGGTTATTCTTTAAGAGAGTTTATGAAAACAGGTATAATGTCTTGTCCTAAATGTTATGAAAACTTCTCTAAAAACATAGCTAAACATGTAAGAAAAATACATACTTATAATAAGCACTTAGGAAGAGTTGCTAATAAAAATCTCACCAATAGAGATATAGAAGAGAAAATTAAACAATATGAAGCTACTATGGATATGCTAATAAAAATAGAAAACTATGAAGAAGCTTCTATTATTAAAAATAAAATAGAAAACCTTAAACAAACTTTAAATATAAAAGAAACTTTAAGTGAAAATAAAGATGTTCACAGATAATAATATTGCTAAGTGGATATATAAAAAAGGCTTAGAAGATAATATTATTTTATATTCTAAAGTATCCATATATAGAAATATAGACAATATTAGATTCTATAATCATATAGATAAAGATGATATAGAAAAAATCGACAGCATTCTAACAAAAGAAATAGAAGAACTTAAAATCTTAGATATTCATCTTGAAAAAATAAAGTTAAGAGAGATTGCTCCATTAGAAATTAAGCTTTTAAAAGAAAATCTTACAATACCAAATAAAAGAAATCTCCTAAATGCTTCGCTTTATATGGATGAAGACGAGGAAACATCTATTTTAATAAATTCTAATGAACATTGCGAAATACAAACTATAGCTAGAGGCTTAGAAATAGAAGAATGTTTTAATAGAGCTTATAAAATAGAAAGCATATTAGATAAAAAAATAGATTTTGCTTTTAATAAAAAATTTGGATATTTAACTAGCTCTCCAGAAAAAATAGGCATTGCAATGAATCTCACAGTATCTATGGCAATACCAGCTTTAATATGGAAAACCCCAGATAATATAGAATATTTTATTAATAAGGCATCAAAAAAAGGTTTTGACATATCAATTAGAGCAGGAAGAACAATGCCTGTACTTAATATAACAAATAAAACTATGATGGGGCTTTCAGAAAAAGATGTTTTAGATAATATGCTTGAAATCGTAAATTATATTTTAGACAAAGAAAAAAAGATGCGTTCAAAAATAAAAAATATAGATAGACTCAATATAGAAGATAAAGTTTATAGGAGCAGAGCTATATTATCGAATGCTAGGGTTATGAATTATATGGAGTTTATAAAGCATAATTTATGGCTTAGAGTTGGTTTAGATTGCAATATTATTGATGATATAGATTTAGATACTTTATCTTATATGATATTTATCTCTAAAAATAATCATTTAAAATCAATGTTTAGCAACAAAAAAAAGTATAAAAAAGTTTATGAGATGAGGGCTGCTGCATTAAGAAATATAATGAATCAACAATAAAATTATTTCATTAATAATTTTATCATATCTAATATATTAAAAGATTTATTTTTATTAGAAAGATTAATAGGAAGAAGAGAAAATAGTTTTAATTTACCATTAATAACATGTATTTTAAATACTGATTTTTTTAAGTTAATAAAATCTGATATTAAATTTGAAACTTCTTTATTATAAAAAATAACATTAATATTAATATTCGATGATGAGTGAGATTTAATAGCTATATTCTCCGAAACACAATAAGCAAACTTTTCATTTCTGCTATTAATAAGATTAAACTCAACATCTTCTAAAATCATTTTTATTGGTGCATTATTTTTTATGTTGATAATAACATTTACATTTGTAGCATCCCATTCAAATTTTTCTAATTCAATTCCAGCCAAATTATAATCTATAGGTACTTTCAAAATATACACTCCTTAAAAATTAAAAAAAGAGCTATAACCTTTATAAAGATTATAACTCTTATATTCTTAATAAATACTTAAAATGCCATTAATTAGCCAATTTTAAATTACATTCATGCTCTTCTTTTTTATACATAGCCTGTCTTTTCATAAGCAAGTCAAAATCAACCAAATGACCATCAAATTCAGGACCCTCAACGCAAGCAAATTTAGTTTGAGTACCAACTAATACTCTGCAGCAACCGCACATACCAGTACCATCAATCATAATAGGGTTCAAACTAACAGTAGTAGGGAGATTGTATTCTTTAGTAAGCTTACAAACAAATTTCATCATAATAGCAGGACCAATAGCTATAACTTCAGAAATTTTTTCACCCCTATCATATATCTTTTTAATCATATCTGTAACTAAGCCCTTTTCACCATAGCTGCCATTATCAGTACAAATTAATAGTTCATCAGATACTTTTCTCATCATATCTTCCATAATGAGAAGCGATTTATCTCTAGCACCTAATATAGATATCACTTTATTACCAGCATTATGATGGGCTTGTACTATAGGATGTAAAGGAGCTATACCAACACCACCTCCAACACCAAGTATAATACCATCTTGCTTTTCGATATGAGTAGGCTGTCCTAATGGCCCAATAACGTCCATTATTTCATCACCAACTTTAAGTCCCATCAATTTAGTTGTAGAATAACCAATGCTTTGAGTTACTATAGTAATTGTTCCCGCTTCAGGGTCAGCATCAGCTATAGTAAGAGGTACTCTCTCCCCTAACTCATCTAATCTAAAAATAATAAAATTACCTGCTTTACGATGTTTAGCTATATCTGGAGCTACAACTTTCATCATAAAAACCTTATCTGACCATTGTTCTTTGGCAACAATTTTATAGCCCATAGAGATTTCTCCTTTTAAAAATATAAAAATTATTTTAAAAATTAATTATTTTCTGTTGTTGTGGTTGTTTCTTCTGCTGCTGATTCTTCTTTAGAAGCTTCTTCAGACTTTAATAAATCTGAATGCTTAGGGATTTTAACACCAAGTCTTTCTACCAAGCGAGCTTTTTTACCTACTTTATCTCTTAAATAATAAAGTTTAGCTCTTCTTACTTTAGCTTTTCTTATAATATCAATATGATCTATTCTAGGAGAGTTTACTAAAAATATCCTCTCAACACCAACACCATAAGATATCTTTCTAACTATAAAACTTTTATTAATACCTTTACCACGCATTGAGATAACTACACCTTCAAATGCTTGTAATCTTYCTCTATCTCCTTCTATAATTTTTACCCATACTTTTACTGTATCACCTATTTCAAAAGGTAAAATAGCTTCTTTTTTATGTTTTGCTTCTACTAATCTAATCTGTTGCTCCATTGATTTTTTCTCCTAAAAATTTATATTAATTTATTAATCTACACTTTATAGAAATTATATTTTATCACAATATACTAATTTAATCAAGTATAATATATAGAATTTTTTAAACTATTATATTAATATTCAATTTTTATTTTTATAAAATTCTATGATAGAAAACAAATATTTATTTGATATTGATATAATTTTATATTATTGTTATAATTTTTAAATATGTATAAAAATAAAAAAAAGAATAAAAGCAATTTCTACAAAAAGAATAATTCTGATAATTCTTCATTTTTTAAAAAATTACATAAAATATTGTCTCATAGACTTTATTTTATGTTTATACCGCATTCAAAAAAGAAAACTAGAACTTTATCTATTCCTATATACGGACTTTTAATAATAATTTTAATTATAGCCGTAGCTCTATTAATAACATTCTCATCTCTTACAAAAAATACCGTTATTGCAAGCAAAACACTCGTTCTTACAGGAAGCTATCAAGAGAGGCTTGAAGAGATTAATTCTTTAGAGAACCTATTTAATTCAGTATTTTCTAATGATTCATATAGAGAAGATATGTCTAATATGATGAATAAATTTAAAATAGAAAATACTAATTTAATAAATACAAATAATGTTGATAATGTAACACTTTTAAATGCCAGAGCTAAAGAGTTTGAAAATTTAAAAAATTATTTAGAAGAATTGAAAGCTAATATTAATTCTAAAAATAATTCGTTAGAATATGTACCAACAATTACACCAATAGATTCTAGATATGCCGTTATATCAAAACCATATCAAAAAGACTCTATTTTATCAAAAGGTATAGGCTTTCAAACAATAGCAGGTACACTAGTAAGAGCAACAGCTTCTGGTACAATTAATAGTGTAGTATACAATAAAGATGAAGGAGTAAGTATAGTTATTTATCATAGATATGGTATTATAACTACTTATAAAGGATTAGCCACTACTTCTGTAAAAACAAATGTTAATGTAAAAAAAGGCGATATTATAGGAAATGCAAAAACAGGTGAACTTGAATATGAATTAAAATTAGCTTCCGAATATGTTAATCCTTTAATTTTTACAACGCTTAATTATGAAGAGCAATAATAATATAAAAAATGGAATAAAATACACTGCTTTGGGTATTGAGTTTGGAAGTATAATCTTAGGGCTTGCTTTTGTTGGAAATTTGGCTGATAAAAAATTAAATACTTCTCCATTATTTACTATAGCTGGTATATTTTTTGGATTTATATCTGGTATATATAGACTTTATCAACTTTCTAAAATTATAGAAAGAAATAAAAAATAGATAAGGTTTTTTAAGGATTTTATTTATGGATAATATAATAAATAGTTTGCTTGATACTGATTTATATAAATTCACAATGCAGCAATGTGCTTTAAGGCAATTTTCTAATGTTTGGGTAAAATATATTTTTAAAAGCAGGAATGTATTAGAATGGACTCAAGAAATGCATGATGAGTTTTTAAAGCAAATAAAACATTTTTGCAATCTAACATTTCAAAAACATGAACTTGAATATTTATCTTCACTTAGATTTATAAAAAAGGATTATATAGAGTTTCTAAAGCTTTATAGACCTTTAGAAGAACATATTAATGCTTCTTTTGATGATAATAAATTAACCGTTTCTATAGAAGGGCCTTGGTATCAAACTATTATTTGGGAAATACCTATACTTGCTATGATAAGTGAAATATATTATCACTACTCTATTTGTAAAACTAATGGAGAAAAAGAGGTTTATAAGCAAGGTGAATTAAATTTAATAAAAAAATTAGATGAAAAATTGCTTCCTATATACAAGGCGGAAAATGGTTTTAAATTTTCTGATTTTGGTACTAGAAGAAGATTTTCTTTTAAGTGGCAAGATAGGGCTATTTCAATATTAAAAGAGAAAGTTCCTAGTGATTGTTTAGTAGGCACAAGCAATGTGTATTTTGCTCAGAAATATAATTTACTTGCGGTGGGCACTAATGCTCATGAATATTATCAAGTTGGTCAGGCTTTAGATAAAGTGAGGCTTGCGGAGAGTCAGAAATTTATGCTTCAATCTTGGGTTAATGAATATAGGGGCGATTTAGGCATTGCATTATCAGACACTTTAGGAACGGATAAATTCTTAAAAGATTTTGATTTATATTTTGCAAAACTCTATGACGGCATAAGGCATGATTCTGGAGACCCTATTGAATGGGGTTATAAAGTTATAAAGCATTATAAAGATTTAAGAATTGATCCTAAAACTAAAACACTCCTTTTTTCTGATAGTCTTAATTTTGACAAAGCTTATAACATATATAAAGAGTTCAAAAACGAAGCTAAAGTTACATTTGGAATAGGCACATTTATTATGAATGATTTTGAGCCTATTGCTAAACCTTTAAATATTGTAATGAAACTTCAGATGGTTAATGGTAAGCCTGTTGCTAAGTTATCTGATGATGAAGGCAAAACTATGTGCGATGATAAAGAGTTTTTACATTATTTAAAAATTGTTGCTATGGAATGATTAACTATTTTATGATAAAAAATATTATATTAATTCTTATGCTTATATTATTAATTTCTTGCAATAGAAATAATAATACAAGTACAGTTAATGAAATAGAACCTAATGACAATGAAGAGTATGCTCAATTTATAGAGTCGGATATTAGCTTAAAAGGAAGTTTAATAATCGACGATATAGACTATTATCATATTAAACCTACTAATGGCTTTATAATGAACTTTGGGCTTTATGCTAATAATGACTCCAATATTGTATTAGAGTTTTATAATAAAGAAAATAAAGATATTCTTTTTAAAATAGAAACTCAAAAGGCAAAGGATTATTTTGGAAATATAGAATTAAAAAATATAGTATTAAAGCAAAATGAATATTTATTAAAATTAACTTCAGAAGATGAAATTGATTACAACCTAAAACTAAATTTTTCTGATGATTATAAATATAAAAATGAGTATAACAATAATAATATATTTTATGCTGAAGAGATAGGATATCCAAATCAAAAAATAAATGGTTTTTTTATTAAGAAAGATTTAGTTTTAGATGAAGTGCTTAAACCATATTTAAAAAATTATAATATAATAGATATAGACTTTTATAGAATAAAAAATGAAACGGATATAGATTCTTATATAAATATTATTTTAGAATATAAAGAAGATATAGAGATTATACTTTTTGATGAAAATCATAATTATATAAGAAAAGCCGTAAACAGAATTGACAATATAAACTTTAGCAAAAACAGAGAATATTATATAGCATTAATTTATTATGGTGAAAAATATTTGATAGAGCAATATATTTTGTATTATGAGTTTAGTAATAAATAATAAAAAACATTTTAAGTTTTTTGTTCGTGGTGGCTTTGCCCCCTGCGAAGCGTGCCCTTAGGGTACACGCCCCGCTTCTTTTTGCAACTGAAGGAAGTACCTTTAGGTATGACCCAAAGAAGCAAAAGGACTGCATTTTTTGGCTAAAAAGTATTATCTTATACTTTATCATATTCCAAATATACAAAGCTATAACACTTGCACTTTTTGGTTCTTTTTGCGGCGGGAAAAAGAACAACAAAATATTTATGTTTTTTATTATTTGTGGGGACTAGCCCCCACACCCCCACTTCTTTTATTGGTATAAAAGAAGCAAAAGAACTGCATTTTTTGGCTAAAAAACTATTATCTTATACTTTATCATATTCAAAATATACAAAGCTAAAATATTTGTACTTTATTCAACTTTTTGCTACGGGAAAAAGTTGAATAAAACACAAACTTGCATGACAAAATATACTTAGTTTAAACATACAATAATTTATTCTTACAAACTATTATTTTATTGTATTAAGGGTTCTTATATGTTATAATTACAAAAATTATTGATTAGAGTTATATTGTGATAAAAAAATTAAGTTTTATTTTTATTATTCTTTTTGTATTTAGCTTTTTATTATCCGCTAATACATTATCTTCAAGACATTCTTTATCTATTTTAAATTATACAAGCACAAGAAGCAGAGGAATGATGAACAGCACTTTTTTAATAGGAAATGATTCTTCTGCATTATTTGTAAACTCTGCTTCACTAATGGGGATTATTAGAGATAGCATCAATATAAATTACACACTATCACCAGATTTTAAAAACGAATATATATTTAATGCTTCATATTCTCATACAGGTAATTCTTATGCTATAGGTTTAGGTTTTGCTTCAGAAATAAATAAAATACAAAGTTATGACGCACTTGGAAATAAAAAGGATAGTATATACAACGGAGTTTATTTAGCAAACATTGCTTTTGCCTATGCTATAAATGATAAATCTTTTATAGGCGGAAATATTAAAGGAGTGTTAAATAATTCATTAGACAAAAATATTTTTGGCGGATTTTTAGATGTATATTATATGCAATCTATTTTTACTCCTGTGTTTAAAATAGGTGCTGGTATTAGAAATTTTGGTTTTTACGATAATGTATTTGGCAATATAGATACTGACATAGTAGCTTCCGTTGCATATGCAAAAGAAGATTCTACAGTATCTGTTTCGCTTAATTATTCTGTAGGAGTTCCTTCTATCACTCATAATATATCTTTGGGTCTTGAAGCTATGATAATAGATTTTAATAAATTAGGATTATTTGATAACTCATCATCTTCTTGGTTTGATGATTTGCCTGAGAGTGTATTAGATGAGCCTAGTGCTATGCAAAAAAGACGTTCTACTAAATTGCCTAGCGGTGTTTTAGCAAGACTTGGTATTGGAAATAATGGAGTTTCTTTAGGGCTTTCATTATATATCGATTTGTTTAGACTTGATTATGCTATAATATTTGATGAGTTTAATAAAAATAATATTTCGCATGATTTTGGTTTAAGCTTTATGTTTTAATAATTATGCCTAGTATATGTAAACAATTAATATCAAACACGGAAAAATGCGACAGAGAAGTTTATAAAGATGATTTATGCATCATACATCATAAATCAGAAAATAAACCTGCTAATCTATTTAGAAACATTATAAGAGATGATATATATAGAGGATACTATAACTTTTCTCATATGATTAGCTATGAAGGCTTTAATTTTGAAAGCTTAAAAATAGAAAAAGATTCAAATTTTAATTTTTCTGATGCTTCATTTTATGCCCCATTTAATATTAATAATTTGAAATTAGATATATCACTTGATTTTACTAATGCTTTATTTGATTCGGGTATATTTATAAAGATGTCTAACATAAACAAAGAAATTATAATGAAAAATACTGTTGTAAATATGGATTTAAATTTTTCAATGTCTAATTTTGAATCTATTAATTTATATAATGCCAAAATTAATTGTAATGCTAATTTTACTAATTCTGACTTTATAAAAAAAACTGTTTTTAATCATGTTCATTTTAGCAATAATTTAAGTTTATTAAATGTGAACTTAAAAGATGATTTTTCATTAGAAAATATAGTAGTTGAAAAAGATGCAGATTTTAGAAACCTTATTTTTCATAAAAGTTTAAAATTAGAAAATGTTGAAATAAAAGGTACAACTTTACCAAATGAATTAATTAACAATGAAAATATAATTTTAAAAAATGTAGTAATAAATGGCACTCTTATAGAAGATAATCAAAAAAACAAAAAAGAAAAAGAAAGCAAAGAAAAAATAAAACAAGCAAAAGAAAAAATATATAAAGAAACTATTCTCAATAAAAAGATATAATTTATAATAATTCTCTATATTTGCTTAATTCATTTTTCTCTCTAATGTCTTTTAATATCTCTTTTATTTTAGAATCTTCATTATTTGGATACATTAAAACAACGCCATTAGATTTAACAATTGTTGTGTTGTTAATTCCATTTAAAGTAAGCAAATCATCATCATCATTTATTATAATATTATTACTAGAGTTTTTAAGATATACCTGCCCTATTACAACATTATTATTTTCATCTTTATCATGTATTCTTCCAAGTGCAGAAAAAGCTCCTAAATCATCCCAGAAAAAAGAAGACTTTATACATATAATATCTTCTAGCTTCTCCATTACACCAAAGTCGAAAGAAATTTTATCAATACTATTAAATATTTCTAATGATTTATCTTCATTGTTAATATTTTTTAATGTATCATTTACTTTATTAAGTGTATCAGGCATAAATTTGTTTATACTGTTTAATATGCTTTCACTGTCCCATATAAACATACCGCTATTCCATAAATAATGCCCATCTTCCAAAAACTTCTTTGCATTTTCAAAATCTGGTTTTTCTACAAACTTATGAACAATATATTCATTACCATTTATGTTTTTATCTAATTTTATATATCCATATCCCGTTTCAGCTCTAGTAGGTTTTATTCCTACAACTACAATATTTTTTGTTTTTATAGTTGCTTCTATAGCCTCTTTTATTGTATCTATAAATAAATCTTCATCTTTTATTATAGGGTCAGCAGGAATTATTACTACATTCGAATCGCCTATTTTTTCTTTTACAGTTAACACTCCTAAAGCTACGGCTGCAGCAGTATCTCTTCCAACAGGTTCATATATAATATTATCTTTTTTAAAGTTTGGAATATAAGTAGAAAAAACCTCTTTATATCTTTTACCTGTTATTATAAAAATATTTTCCTCTTCTGTAATTTTTAAAGCCCTATCTATAGTTTGTTCTATAAGTGATTTATTATCAATTATTTTTAAAAATTGTTTTGGCTTTTTCTCTCTGCTTAAAGGCCATAGTCTCTCTCCTATACCTCCAGCCATAATAATTACAGAAGTTTTCATGTTATTCCTTATATATAATATATTTTTATTTAATTATATTTTATTATACATAAATATCAATATAAACAAGAACCCATGCATATGGGCTCTTGTTTATAAAAATAAACTTTAATATTTAGTATCATTAAATAAATCTAAATTTAAAGATATTTGAACTCCCAAATCTACAGCAGATAATTTACCGCTTGCAGATGAATAAGTTTGTGAATCTATAGTAAGTTCGCTTCTTGTTTCAACATAAGGTAAATCAAAATTAAGATAAGCACTTACATTTATTATACCAATATCAAGACCTGCAAATATTTTTGTATATGGTATAAATATAAACGCATTTCTATAAGCACCATACAAAAGACCTAAACTTAATCTTTTTTCTGTCTCTTCATACCAATAAGCACCAGCTAAAGGAATTTTAAATCCAACTCCAACACCGCAGAAGAAATTCAAATATTGATATTCAAAAGTTCCTCCAATATTAAAGCTGTCAAATACATGTACTATTTGATTATTAGCTTTTACACCAGCAGTATCTGTAATATTATTATAATCATAATCAAATTGAAAAGTATCTCTATAATATCCTAATTCAACTCCTGCAGATATTATATGATTATTTGTAATTTCAAAATTAAATTTAGGTTTTAATAACACCCCTATTTCAATAGCTGCTTCTGGACGATAATTTATTCCATTATTTAAGTTCTTATCATTATTTTGAAAACTAGGAAAACTTCCTCCAATTGGCACAGATAATGATAAATCAAAAGAACTTAAAGGAAATAAATAAGTAGAAAAAGAAATAATGGATACGATTGTAATTAGTATTTTTTTCATATATAACTCCACGATATCATAAATTAATATTAATTTACGGTATTGTATCATTGTATATAAATAAAACAAGATAACTTTATAAATTTTTCTTATTTAATGACAATAAATATTTATTTTTGTTAAAAAATATGCATTTTTTATTATTTTTAAATCATAATAAATAAAAATACATATACAACAAATAATAATTTCTTAATATATGATTTATATGTTGTGCTTTTTAAGATTAAAAGTAATTAATAAAATATGCTTAAATATTATACAACAAAAAATAAAATTCAGTATAGACTATTTTTTTTATTTATATTAATATATAATAAATTCACTAATAATTATTAAGAGATTAATGTTATGAAAATTTTATTAGCTATAACTAGTTCTATATCAGCATATAAGATGCCGTTTCTTGTTAGTATGTTAAAGAAACAAGGTCATGAAGTAATATGTGCTATTACAAAAAATGCAGAATATATGGTAGGTGTAAAAGCATTGGAAACAATGAGCGGTAATCCTGTTATAAGAGATATGTGGGAAGAAGAAGACCCTCTCACACATATAAATGTTAGCAGAAAAACCGATGTATTTTTATTAGCACCTGCAGATGCCAATACTATATCAAAAATAGCAAATGGTATATGCGATAATACCGTTACTACTATAGCATGTGCCTACACAGGAAAAAAGATGTTTGCCCCTGCTATGAACCCTAATATGTGGTTTAACAAAGCTGTGCAAAAAAATGTTCATTATTTAATTGAAGAGCTTGAATATACTATGATTGGTCCTGCTGCTGGAAATATGGCTTGCAATGATACAGGTATAGGAAGACTTGCAGATTTGGAAGAGATATTAGATAAAGTTGTTAATAACTTTAGTCATTTTAGTTTGAGATATGACAATATAAGATTTACAGTAACATCTGGTGCTACAAAAGAATGGATAGACCCTATAAGATATATTACAAATAACTCAAGCGGAAAGATGGGAGAAGCTATATATAATGAGATACATCTTGGAGGAGGAATATCTACTTATATAGAAGGTGATGTTAATGAAGAGCTTCGTGTATATGCAAGTGATAAAAAGATAAAAATAGATACAACAGAAGATCTAAAAAATAACGTATTAGCTGAACTTGAAAATACTGATATTTTGCTTATGGCAGCTGCTCCTTTAGATTTTAGACCTGCTATTGTATATGATAAAAAGTTAAAAAAACAAAATATTAATGCTATAGAATTAAAACAAAATGATGATATATTAGCGAGCACAAGGGATAAAAAATCAAAAAACACTCTTATAGTTTCATTTGCTGCTGAGACGGCACTAAATGATGAAGAGCTAAGAAATTATGCTATAGAAAAAATGAACAAAAAGGGAGCGGACATGATAGTTGCTAATAACATAAAAGATGCTATTGGTAAAGACACTAATAAAATAAGCATTTTTTTCAAAGACGGAAGAGTAAGAAATTTTCCTACTTTAAGTAAAAGAGAATGTGCTAAAGAAATTGTTAGTGTTGCTGTTGAAGAATGGAAGAATAAAAAATATAATTAAACATAAAAATAAAAAAAAATAGGATCAATGAATGAGTCATCTTTATGAAATAAACAATATTAGTAAGATATATGGTCATGGAGGAGGTGCTACAGAGGCATTAAAATCTGTTAATCTTACTATAGAAGAAGGAAAGCTTACTGCTATACTTGGACCGAGCGGTTCTGGTAAGAGTACGCTTTTAAATATACTTGGAGCATTGGATAAGCCTACAGGCGGAAGAGTATTATTTTTGGGTGAAGATATTACTCATTACAGCAATAAAAAGCTAGCTAAGTTTAGAAGAGAAAATATAGGATTTGTATTTCAAAGCTATAACCTACTTCCAAATTTAACTGCTTTAGAGAATGTTGAATTTTCTACAGAAATAACTGGGCTTACAAGAGATAATGCTGAAAATGCTTTAAAACTTTTGGGGCTTGAACATAGAATGAAGCATTATCCTACAGAATTATCTGGAGGAGAACAGCAGAGGGTGAGTATTGCTAGGGCTATAGCTAAAAAGCCTAAGGTTGTACTTTGCGATGAACCTACTGGTGCTTTGGATAATAAGACTGGTATTATGGCTCTTAGGATATTAAGAAACTTAAATAAGGATTTAGGTACTAGTATAGTATTAATCACTCATAGTAAAGAGATTGCTAAAATGGCTGATACAGTTGTTAAGGTTTTAAGCGGAGAGGTGATAGAAAAATATGATGTAGAAAATCCTTTAAATCCTGAAGATATAGAATGGTAATGAAATAATTTTATTAATGGGAAAATAATGCTTAATATTAAAACGAAACTTTTATTTAGAAAAATTAGTAAACAGCTTGCGATATTCATATCTGCTATTTTTATAGTAACTTTAGCGGTGTTATTTTTTGTGGCTGTAAAGACTGTATATAGAGATTTTAAGCTTACTGCTGAAGAGTATTTTGATAAAAATAATTTAGATGATTTAGTATTATTTGGAATGTTTAGCGAAGATGATATAAAGACCATTGAAGAGATTAAGGGTATTAACATGGTGGAAGCTAAACATAGATTTCAAGGCAAAATAGAGGATATTGATGCTATTATATATGCTACAAAAGATAATGAAAGCAGAATAAATAAGCCTTATATATATGACGGAAAATATAATTTAGAAACTAATGAGATAGCAATTAATAAAAATTTCGCAGATGCTAATTCATTATCTTTAGGCGATGAAGTTGAGGTTATATTTAATGATAAAACTAATTCTTTTACAATAGCTGCTTTAGTATCATACCCTAATTATGTGTTTTTATTTAAAGACGGTGCTTCAACAGCTTCCGAGGCTAAAGATTTTGCTGTTATAGAAATGAATGATGATAACTTTAATTATGTGCCTTACAATTCTATGTATATCAAATACGATGATAATGTAAATAGAAATAATATAGAACAGCTTATTAGAATAAAATTAAAACAAAAAATATTCTTCTTTACGGACAGAGAACAATCTGTTAATTACATAAACTATGAACAAACATTGCTTCAAATAGATTCTTTTTCATATATTTCACCTTCTATACTTTTACTTATGGCAATACTTCTTTTATATATCATACAAAGAAGAAATGTTGCTGTTGAAAGAAAACAAATAGGTATAATGAAAGCTATTGGTCTTACAGATTTTTCTATTATGTTTATGTATATAAAATATTCTTTTTTGGTATCATTTTTTGGAATACTATTAGCTTTTATTGCAAGTAAAATTCTTCTGCCGCCTATATTTGAATCTCTTGGGGCTATATTTGACATGCCTAATTATAATTATAATGTATATTGGGATTTATGGATAATATCAACTTTAATAATATTGTTTGTATGTATATTCTCTAATTTGCTTGCTGCTATTTCTATATTAAAGCTAAATCCTGCTCAGTCTATGAGAGGTGAGCCTCCAAAGAGTTCTGGTAAAACATTAATAGAGAAATTCAGCATTTGGAATAAATTATCATTCAACAGCAGATATGCTATAAAAAATGCCTCAAGAAGCAAAACAAGGTATTTAGCATCGCTTTGGGGAATGTTTGCTGCAATTAGTATGACTATATTTGCTCAAGGGTTTAATAACTCTTTTGATTATTTTTTATACACTCTTTATGAAAAATTTGCTTTATATGATGTTTCTATAAATATCACTCCTACAAAATGGGAAGATAATACTGATATACTCACTAATGATAGCATTAAATATTATGATAAGGCTGCTATTTATCAATCAAGGCTTTATCCTGCTTTTAATGATGATATTGAAAGTCTTTATTTACCAACTTTAATATATAAAGATGGTTTTTCTTCTCTTGATATACCGCATAATGATGATAGAGAAGATTCTGTAATGCTGCCTAAATATTTGGCAGATAAATTAAAAGTAAAAGAAAATGACTATATAGGTATAGAATTATATACTCTTGGAAACAGCATATCAAGAAGAGTTAAGGTTAGCAAACTTGTTGATCAGCAGGGTATGTTTTATATTTATATGGATAAAGATTTTGCAGAAGATGTTTTTAAAGTACAAAATGTTTATAATACTTTATTTTTAACTTCTGATGCTAATCAAGATGATGTAAAAACTATGTTAGATGACAGTAAAGATGTATTATATTACAGCTTTAGAAATGATGAATATCAGGCATATAAAAATCAAATGGCTACAATATATTTACTTGTACAAATACTTATATTTATAGCGTTCTTGCTTGGTGCTACATCGCTTTATGGTGTTGGTGTTATTACTTTGGCTACAAGAAGATATGAGTTTACGCTTCTTAAAGTTATGGGTTACACCACTAAAGAGATAATGCTTGCATCATTAAAAGAAACTGTTACTCAAGTGATAATAGCAATACCTATGGGAATATTGGCAGGATATGGTATACTTTATTTGGTTAAGAGACCTTTTTCAAGTAAGTTGTTTTCGTTTGTACCGCATGTTTATAATTATAGTTATGCATTAGCAATAGGCTTACTTATTGTTGTTATATTCTTGGTGTCTTTAATGAGTATGCATTATGTCAATAAGCTTGATATGGTTGAGGGCTTAAAAGACAGAGAAGAGTAAAAACGTTTGTTAAGATAAAGTTTTTAATTACTTTTACAAATAACTTATAAGTATATAAAAAAAATTTTAGCTTTTTTATTTGTGGTAGCTTTTGGCATCACTTCTTTTTGCGATTGAAATAAGTAAGGACGACATTACCCAGAGAAGTGAAAGAATTGCATTTTTTTACAAAAATATAAACATTATTTTAAGTTTATATGTTCCAAAAATATAAACTTAAAACACTTGCACTTTTTGGTTCTTTTTGCGGCGGGAAAAAGAACAATGAAAAATTGAAAATATAATCATTTTAGTATATGTAAATAAAAAACTATAAAAAATATAATCAATTAAGTTTTAATTTCTTGCTTATTTTATCTGTGATTTTTTTTGTTCCTTTTGGACCTACTGCTGTAATAAAAAACTTTTTGTCTTGAAATATATCTTCTATTGCTTTGTTTATATCATTTATATTAATTTTATCTATTGTATTATACAAATCTTTATAAGATACATATTTAGAAAAATAAAGTTCATTTCTTGCATTTTTGTTCATAGCAAAGCTCGCACTAAACTTACTAAAAGACATAGAACTTTTATAGCTCTCTTTTGCTTCTTCAAGTTCTTCTTTAGTTATTCTCTCATCTAATAATCTTTCTATTTCATTGTATATACTTTTTAATGTTTCTTCATATTTATCTAAGCTAGTTGAACCAAATATATCGAATGTTCCTCCGTTTAGAAAAGCTGAATTGTTGCTGTATATGCTATAGCATAATGCTTTATTTTCTCTTATAGATTGAAATAATCTTGAATATGAACTTCCGCCGAATATATCATTTACAATGTTCATAGTGTATTTTCTTTTATCGCTTGCATTATATGATGGTGTTATTAAAGCGAAATATACTTGATTTAAGTCTGCTTTTTCTTTTGACACTGATTTATAAAAAAATGGTAATTCCTCATTTGCAGGTAATATATTTTGTTTAAGCTCCATAGAAGATAATTTATTTATTGCTGATTTTACGTCAAAATTGCCTGCTATTGATACTATTAAATTATTTGAATTAAAGTGACTTTTAAAATAATTTAATATTTTATCTCTGCTTATATTTTTTATGTTTTTAATATTGCCGCCTATAGGAAACTGCATAGATGTTCCCTTATAGGCTTTGGCAAAAAATTGATTGGTCATTATTTCTTCTGGAGAGTCTGATGTCATTTTTAACTCTTCTATAATAACCTTTTTTTCTTTTTGTATATCTTCTTCTCTAAATGCTGAATTTAATGCTATATTAGATAATGTGTCTATTGCCCTGTCAAAATATTTTGATATTATATTAACATAAAAAGAAGTGAAATGTCTTGAAGTATATGCATTAAATACTCCGCCCACACCTTCTATATATCTCACTATCTCTTTAGAGGTCATATCATTAGTGCCTTTAAATAGCATATGTTCTATAAAATGTGAATATCCATTTTCTTTTTCAGTTTCATTTGCACTTCCTGTAATGAAGAAAAATCCAACTGAAACTGTCTCTAAAATCGGCATATATTCCAAAATTATTCTTATGCCATTTTTTAAGGTTAATCTTTTTACCATTTCTTTATTTCCTAGTTTATTGAAGTTAGATTATAATGTATAATATAAGTATTTGCAAATGTTTTAATGATAATTAAAATATTAGTCGATATTGTTATTAAATATTTTTAGGAAATAGGCATGCAAAAGTTATTCGGTATTTGTTTATTATTGTTTTTTACATTCTCTTGTGCATCAAACATGAAAACAGCTAATAGAAATTATAATAATATATGGATAAAAAAAGTAAAAGGAAAAAGAGTTGTTGCTCCTAATGGATATTTATATACTTTTTTGGACAATGGAGATGTAGAATATAGTTTATTTGGTAAAAAACGAGGTGTAGGTAAGTTTGATTATGCAGAAAGTGAAACTAATGCCTATTATTATGAGGTAACACCTTTAAAAAAAGTTGCACGCAATGTAAAAACTACTTCAGAAATTCCTAATAAAAAAGTTAATATGTATGTAAGTTTTATTCTTGATGGAAATAATATATCAATGACTTCAGATTATACTAGAGCATATTATAATAGATTAAATACTTGGAATAAAAATAATTTAAATCTATATGGTTTTCTTCGTGAAGGCAAAGATATATCTGAATATCCTATACCTAACCCTGATGAGGTAGAGTTTAATAAACCTATCAATTTTGGCGTATTAAGATAATTATTATATTATTTTATCTTTTATATTAAAAACTGTTAAATATAGTATAAGAATATTTATCAATTAGGAGATTTTTTTAATATGAGTAAGAAAAAAGCCGTTTTAATAGTTGTAGATAGCTGCGGTGTGGGGGCTTTACCTGATGCTAAAGAGTTTGGAGATGAGGGAGTGAATACTTTGGCTAATTTAGCTAAGGCATCTGGCGGAATAAGTTTGCCTAATATGGAGAAAATTGGGCTTGGAAATATTATAGATATAGAAGGTGTGGCAAAAGTAGATAATGCTGAAGGATATTACGGCAAGGCAATGGAAACTTCCAAAGCAAAAGACACTACTACAGGTCACTGGGAGATAGCTGGTTTGGTTTCTACAAAGCCTTTTAACACTTATCCTAATGGTTTTCCTGACATCACTATAAAAGAAATAGAGAAAATGTCTGGAAGGGCTGTTGTATGCAATAAGCCTTATTCTGGTACTGATGTTATAAATGATTATGCTGATGAGCAATTAAAAAACGGCTCTTTAATAGTATATACTTCTGCTGATTCTGTGCTTCAAATAGCAGCTCATGAAGATATTATACCTATAGATGAACTTTATAGAATATGTGAAAAGTCTTTAGAGATATGCAATAAATATTCACCAGTTGCGAGGGTTATAGCACGTCCTTATATTGGCACTAAGGGTAATTATAAAAGAACAGAAAGACGCCATGACTATTCTGTGCCTCCAAGCGGGGAAACTATGCTTGATAGGCTTAAAAATAATAATTTGCCTGTTATTGGTATAGGTAAAACTAGTGATATATTCGCTGGTGTTGGTATTACTGAAAACAGATTAACCAATAAAAACAATCTTGATGGTATAGAGAAAACTATTAAGGCTATTAAAGAAGTTGATAATGGTCTTATATTTACTAATTTAGTTGATTTTGATATGCTTTATGGTCACAGAAGAGATTATATAGGATACAAAAACGCTTTAGAAGAACTTGATAAATATATACCAGAGATGATTGATAATTTGAATGATGATGACTTGCTTATAATAACAGCCGACCATGGATGCGACCCTACCTACAAAGGAAGCGACCACACGAGGGAGTATATACCAATACTTGCTTTTGGAAAGAAATTAAATAAAAATATTAATATAGGTGTAAAAGAATCATTTGTTTCTATAGCAGCTACAATAGAGAAATATTTGCTTGGACAAACAAAGCTAGAAGGAGCTTTTATATAATTTAGTTTTGTAATGTGCTTAAAATATTTTTTTAGTTGAAGTATATACTTACATAAAACATAATTAATATGATTTAGTATTATTTTTATATTTGCACTTTTTGGTTATTTTTGCGGCGGGAAAAAGAACAATAAAATTTTTATGTTTTTATATTTGCAGGGCTTTGCCCCCTGCGAAGCGTGCCCGTAGGGTAGCACCCCAGTTCTTTTACGACCGTAGGAAGTGCCTTCGGTATTGGTATAAAAGAACCAAAAGAACTGCATTTTATAAAATATAGCTAAAAACATATGGTATTACTTTATATATATTTATTATATATAAAACTGAAACATTTGCACTTTAGCTAAACGTATATAAAGAACTTAAATATTTGCACTTTTTGCAACTTTTTGCGGCGGGAAAAAGTTGAATAAAATAAAAGCTTACATTACAAAATATAGTTATATATTTAATATAATTTTAAATTAATTATTAAACTCATTGTTATAGTATTCTATAGTGTCAATCATTGCTTTCACTTGTGATGATGATAACATAAACTCTTGATATTCTCTTCCAGATATTCTTAAACCAACCTCTTTAGCATTGGTAAGTATTTTATAAAGCTCTTTTACTTCCACGTCGCTAAGTTGTATTATAGCATTTTCCAAATAGTTTATTTGACTTGGTATATAGGCATATTCATTAATTACAGCGGCAGTTGTAGATATATTTCTTGAAACATTACTTAGAGTAAATGTTATTTTATCATATGTTTTTGCATCAAATATATATGCAGTGTTAGCATAAATTAAATTTGGCATAGCTTTAGTGCCTATATATAGCCACCAAGTAATTTCTTTATTATTATTTATTTGAAAATATAATTTAGCTCCGTATTCATAATATTCATCGGAGTATGTATAGGTTTGTATGCCTGTGAGTTTATCATCTTTTATTTTTAGAGAATAATTAGCACAGGATATGCTTACAAATAATATAGTTATAATAAATAAAATGTTTCTCATATAATATTATTATAATAGTTTCTATAACTCTTGCAACTATATATTTACAAATTTGCTTCAATAATATCAGATACTAAATTAAAATATTTATTTGTTATTTTCTTTATATGCTCTCTAGCATTAATTTGAACATAACCGTCATATTTTTTTATCATATCTATATCGTTGTTTGAATCACCAGCTACTAATATTTTTTCTATATTTTTATCTTTTAGAATATTTTCTAAGTTTTTTATTCCTGTAGCTTTGTTAATATCTGCCCTTACTATATCTATAGCTGTAATATTACCATAGGCTATTACTGTGTTAAATTTGTTATTTATTTCATCTTGTATAATTTCCGTTTTATTTACATCTGGACTTATCTTGTTTATTTGAATAAAACTTTTTATATCTTTTGCTTCTTCTATTGTTATTTTTCTATCTACTTTGAAAGGCAAATTATAATCCCCTTTTCTAGGTATTATAGATAAAACCTCATATGCATTTGATATTTCAACGCTTCCTTCGTAGTTATTATATAAATAATTAATAACTTCCATAGCATCATTTTTTTCTATCTCTTCTTTTAGCATTATATTATTATCTTTATCTATAATTAAAGCACCGTTATTAGCTATTATATAATCAAACTCTATATTGTTTTTTTTAGCTTGTTCCAATATTGAAAATTTATTTCTTCCAGTAGCAATAGTAAATATATTTCCTTTCTCTCTCCATTTTTTTATAGCATTAATTACTTTATCATCTACAACATAATTAATAAATAAAGTCATATCATAATCGCTAACAAATAATTTCATATTATTAATTTCCTATAAAATGTTAAAATAAGAGAGTATCACTTATTATTAGTGATACCCTCATAAAATTATTTAATTTCCCAACTATATTTTTTCCATACAGATTCGGCTTCTTTACTTGTAATATATTTTATAAACTCTTGAGCTTTTGCTTTATTTTTTGATGTTGTTGTAACAGCAGCTTCACTAGAGCGATATATTACATTACTTTTCAAATCCACAAATTGAGATTTATCTAAACCTATAGAATATACCCAGTGGCTCCATATTATTAAAGCATCTATCGTTTTATCACTATTCCATTTCTCAACAGCAGCAGCCGAACTTGGTGCGTAAAATTTAATATTTTTTCTTAGCTTAGTTAAAGCACTTTTATCAGCATTTAAAAGAGCCATATCTTCATATAATCCAACCTGCCCTGCCCCATCTACAACCATAACATTTATATTAGGTTTTAATATGTCGTTAAAAGTTTTTATATTTTTAGGGTTATTAGGTCTTACAATGATTCCAGCCCTTCTGATATTTAATACCTGAATATCTTCAACTCTTAATCGATTAGGAAGCATTTTTATAAATCCATCCATCATAGAAGTGCTTCCAGAAAAAATAATATCAGCATTTTGTTTTGCCTTATCTATCCAATTAGCAGTAGGCCCAGCTATAACAGTAACTTTTTCTCCTGTTTTATCTTCAAATTGTTTTGCTAACTCTTTTATTACAGGAGCAGGGCCTCCCGGACCATATACAAATATCTCAGCAGATAGTATATTTCCTAAAACTAAGAGCATTAATAAAATATTTTTTTTCATATGTTATCCTTTATTGTAAATATGTTTGTATATTATAACAAATTTAATCATAATAAACAAGGATTTCATTCTCCAATTATTTTAATTAATACTCTTTTGTTTCTCATACCATCATATTCACCGTAGAAAATTTGCTCCCAAGTGCCAAAATCTAATTTGCCATTAGTAACAGCTACAACAACCTCTCTGCCCATAATCTGTCTTTTTAAATGAGCATCAGCATTATCTTCGTAACCATTATGTCTATATTGATTATGAGGCTTCTCTGGAGCTAATTTCTCAAGCCAAACCTCAAAATCATTATGAAGTCCGCCCTCATCATCATTAATAAATACACTAGCTGTAATGTTCATAGCATTGCATAAAACTAATCCCTCTTTTATGCCGCTTTCTTCTAAGCATCTTTGAACTTCATTTGTGATATTAATATACCCTCTTCTCTTTGGATAATTTATTTCTAAAACTTTTCTATATGATTTCATTTTGCATAAACTCTTTTTTTATTATTTTTTATGCAAAAGATTATATCAAAATAAAACCCATTTGTCAAAAATATTTTTGTTGGTTTTGTTGTTGAAATAAATTTTTTATATGATATAATAAATATTCAAATTATAATAAAAATGGGAGTGTATATGCCTTCAGGAAGAAAAAGACTTCGTCAAAAGATGGCTACGCATAAACGTAAAAAACGTTTACGCAAAAATAGGCATAAAAAGAAATAATAACTTTTCATCTCTTTATTTAGAGTTGTAAAATGCAAAAGGACGAGATAAAAACCGTTATAGAAGTATGTGTAGGGCTTCATTGTTCTATGAAGGGTTCGTATGCTCTTTTAGAATCAATTAGAGCCCATTATGATTTAAAAATCGGCATTCCTTCTTATGACGGTATGCTCCTTAAAGAGGTGGAATGTATGCATAATTGTAATAATGCCATTTCTGTTTTAATTAACGGCATAGAATGCAATGATTCTTCTTTTGGCAGCGTTATTAAGTATATAGAAGCTGTACATGTTAAAGTAAGATGAAAAAATTTGTTCTATATAATAATTATGCTACAAAAAATATCAAAGATTTTAAAGACAATTTCGGTGATTATCTATACACCACTATAAATGAATATGATGCTCTGCTTAATGAATTAAAAATAGCTAACATATTTACAAAAGACGTATATAGAAAATCTTTGTATAATATTCTATCTAATAAAAATAACAATTATAATCAAACTCTAATTATAAATGCCTATTCTTTTGACTATTTAGTATTTAAAGACAAATTCTTTATAAATAATAATCCTCATCTTATTTTAGATTCTGCCATATTGATTGCCAAAATTCTAAATATAAAAAATATAGATATTCTAATTAGAAGCTATTATAATAAAGAAATATTAATTAATACTATAGTAGAGGCAGAAGATTGCTACAAATTTGAAAATGAAATTAATATAAATATTTATGATGAAAACAATTATAAAGAAAACATAAATATCTATTTTCTTGAAAGACAAAAATATGTATTAGATTTAGAGACTGTTATACAATTTGGATATTTTGCTCATATGGGTTTAGATAACTTTTCTCAATATGGAAATGATGAAAATAAGGGCACATGTTTAATTTCTTTTTCTGGGGACATTCCAAATGTAGATTTATATGAGTTTCAATTTGGCACTTCTTTTAATGAAATAATAAAAGCTAGCGGATATATTTATTATAATAATGATATAAAATGTGTATTTACAAATGGTTTTTTAAATGCTCCTACTACTTTAGAGAGTTTAAATAATAAGAGTTTATCTTATGAAGATATAAATATTGGAAATGGCGGAGTTTGTTTTATAGCAGAAAATAGATGCATGCTCAGAATTGTGATGAAGATTATTCAATTTGCTAAGAGTGTTTCTTGTACAAAATGTATGCCTTGTAATTATGGTTTTAATTTATGCGAGTATTATTTAAATAAAATTATATTAGGACAATCTAATAATAATGATTATAAAAATTTACTAAATGCTGTGGAGATGATTATTAAAGGTTCTTCTTGCCTTTATATATATAATATAGCAAAATGTATAATAGAGACTATAAAGATGTTTGAATATGAGTTTATATATGCTTTGGATAAAAAAATAACTCTTTATAGCTTTATCAATAAATAAGGTAATTAAAAAATATATTATGATAGTAAGATTTAATTTTAATGGAAAAGAGATATCATCACAGAGCGGATTTACAATATTAAAAGCCTTGTCATATGTTGGGATAGATATAATGCATTTATGTTATTATAAATTAGAGAGAGTAAAAGATTTTGATGAAAATATAGATAATGATTTACTTAGATGTAAACTTTGCTTAATAAAAGTAAAAAAGAAAGGTGAAGAGGAATATAGTTTTAAGTATGCTTGTAATGAGATAGTTGAAAATGGAATGGAGATTATAAGCAATGATGAAGAGATTATTGAATATAGAAAATCATTACTTAAGGCTATACTTTATATGCATAAGCCCTTTTGTGATAAATGCAACAGTTATTATAATTGTAAATTAAAAAAATATATAGATTTTTATCAGTTGAAAATAGAAAGATTTGACGGAGATGATGATTCAAAATTAGAAGAAATAAAAAATATTATAGACAGTTTAGATTTAGATGAAAACATAAAAATTGATTATGATAAATGCATTAATTGCGGAGTTTGTGATAGATATAAGTCAATATCTGGATATAAGAGCATGATAGTAGATCTATGCCCTACTAAAGTATTTAGAGTTGATAGAAAAATTAATGATAATGAAAAACAAATTGAATATAAAAAGATAGATAGTTTTTGTATAGGATGCAACAAACTTTGCGAATGCAGTTATTTTTATGATGACAAAAAAATAATAGATATACAATCACCAGAATTAAAAAAGTATGGTATATGCGATTTTGGACGTGGTATGCTGTATTATTCAAATAAAACTTTTGAATATCCTCTAATAAACGGCATAGAAGATGATTTTAATAAGGCTAAAGATTTATTTCATAAGTTCTTAGAGGAAATAGACAAAAAAGAAGTTTTAGCAATTGCTTCTAGTCTTTACAATATAGAAGATTTAGAAGCTTTTAATGATTTTATATATTCATTAGGCATTACAAACTTTATATATAAAAAAAATATTATAAAAACCACCTCTGATGTTATTAGAGAAAATTATACTAATATTAATAAATATTCATCAAAAAAATATAAATATACTTTAAATGAAATAGATAATATAAATAATTTTAATAAATTTATAATATTAGAAGATCCTTTATTTGAAATAGATAATACAATGGATATTATACAGAAAAACAGAAGAAATTACATAGTGTTTACTTCTTATCCTTCTATTTTGGCATATAATTCTTATTTGGCTTTTCCTATTGCTGGATTTGGAGAGTTTGAAGGAGAATATATAGACTCTCATGGCAAGAATAAATTTGTTAAAAGTTTTTTAGAGAAAAATAAAAACAGATTAGAGTTCAAGAATTTAATAAAATATTTGTATTTGTGAGAAAATATTATATAATATATATATAGGTTTATGAGCTTTATTATATATACAAGGAGTTTATTAATGGTAAATTCAAGATATAATATACTCTCTAATCTTAAAGATAAAACATACGATCTTTTAATTATAGGCGGCGGAGTAATAGGAGCTACCATCGCCATGAAAACAGCAAGAGTAGGAATTTCTACTCTTCTAGTAGACAAACATGATTTTTCTTTTGGAGCATCTTCTAGAACTTCAAAAATGCTCACAGGCGGATTTCATGATATGTCTGCCAATAACTTTATCTCTACAGTTTTTAAAGTAAGAGAAAGAAATAATCTCATTAATAAATCTTCAGCTCATACTTTTGGAATATTATATCCTATATATTTTGGCGGCGGTAGAAATGGTAATTCTGGTTTAATAAGAAATGAATTAAAAGCTAGTATATATGATTTAATGTCAATTTTTGGAAAAACTAAAAAACATAAATCTCATAGCAGAACCTCTGTATTAGAAACTTTACCTGATTTGAATAATAATGATGTAATAGGGGCTACGGAGTTTTTTGAAGCTCAAATAGATGACAGCAGATATGTTTTAGAATTATTATTAAAAGCTAAAGAATATGGTGCTGATATAATTAATTATGCAGAAGTAAAGGCTTTTGATTATAATGAAAAGCAAATTAATAAAACGATACTTTCAGATAAAATAAACGGCAAAATTTATGAAATAAGTGCTAAAAAAATATTAGTAGCAGCTGGTGCTTGGGGAGATAGTATAGTGTCTATGCTTCCAAAGTCTAATTTTACAAATAAAGTAAAATATGTAAAAGCTACTAACTTTATAGTTAATAGTGATATAATTCATATAAATAAATCTGTTGTTTTACCAAAAATCAAAGATAGACCTAATGTTTTCTTAACAAAATGGAAAGATATGACAATAATAGGCCCTATTGTAAAAAAATATGCTGGTAATTTGGATTGTATATATTCAACAAGCGATGAAATAGAATATTTGCTTGATATTTATAATACTTATTTTGGTTCTATAGTTAATAAAAATCATATAGTTACTTCACAATCTGGAATGATGACTGTTGACCCTATGGATATGAAGATACATTCTCACCCTATTTATGATTTATTTATGGTTGAGGGCGGCAATTTCACTATGTCTTCTTATCTTGCTATTAAAACTTTACTCAAAATGTATGGTAAGCCTTATAAGTGGTTTAGTGTTAAAAAGTTTATGAACAACAGAATAGATAAATCTGTAGATTGGGTACTCAATAAAGAAACTGTTAAATTTTTAATTGACTATTTCGGTTCTGTGGATATGGTATTAAGATTAAATGATTTTTGTAAAGATGATTCTTCTTTGCTCGTTTCTGTTGGTCTTGATAATAGAATACCTAGAGGCTTAATAAAATATTTTATTGAAATAGAATATGCAATGCATTTAGATGATATAATGATGAGAAGATTAAGATTTATACTTACAGAGAACGATTGCGGAACATTATTAGCAGAACATATAGCTCAAGAGATGGCTTATATTTTGGGCTGGGACAGCAAAAAGGTAGAATACGAAATAAAAAGATATAGAACAGAGATAAAAAGAAATAGGGTTTCTTTGTATTAATATAATCTTTTGTAAAAAATATTTACTTTTATAGTTAATTTTTAACTATTATGCAAATTCTATGTATAAAATGTATAATAAACACCTATAATTTAGCAAATTTAAGTAAAAAAATAGTAAATTTATTGTAAAAAATATTGACAATTATCATTAAATTTGTTATATTATAATTGTAAATATAATTTACAATCACTTTTTAAGGAGTTTATTTATGACTAAATTTTTAACTTTATTAATTTCATTGACAATATTTGCTAGCTCTAGTTTATTTGCTGATTGGATAGTACCTGCTTCTTCATTACCTCAAAAATCAAGAGCTTTCATACAGAGAGTTTATCCTAATGCTCAGATATGGAAAGTTGAGAGAGACGGAGGAAAATTTGAAGTAAAGCTTTCAAATGGAGCTTCTATCGATTTTTTACTTAATGGTAATTGGCAGAGTATAGACGGCGAATATAACGGTGTACCTTTTTCTGCTTTACCTGCTGCTATAAGTGCTGCTGTAAAGAAAGCATATCCTCAAGCTATGGTAATAGACGTTGAGAAAGAGTGGGGTAATTACAAAGTAAAATTAAACAATATGATGGAGTTATTTATATCTTCAAACGGACAGCTTATGGGACAGAAGTTTGATGATTAAGAATATTGAATTTACCAAAAAGCCTCAAATTGTACTAGGATTTGAGGCTTTTATTATTTAACGAATATACATAGCAAATGATTTATTTTATTCAAAATTATTTTTTATTGTAAATATTTGCGGGGACTAGCCCCCGCACCCCCAGTTCTTTTATTGGTATAAAAGAACCAAAAGAACTGCATTCTTATTATAAATTTTATAATTTAATTGTACATTAAAAGGCACTCCCCAGCACGACTAAAAAGCTATAATTAAAGCATAGCATTACCGTGCGGTAAGGTGGTACAGCTCGTACACGGAAAAAGAACAATAAAAATTTACAAACTCAGAATTTTAGCTATATTCAAAAATCAGCTCATCTAAAATTAAAATAAACCTGTAATCTTGCCGTTTTCATCTATATCTATATTGCATGCTGCAGGTACTTTCGGAAGACCCGGCATATCAATAATTCCGCCTGCCATAGCTATAATAAAACCGGCACCTGAAGCTAGTTTTATTTCATCAATGTTTAGAGTATAACCCTTAGGAGCATTTAAAAGTGCTGGGTTATCTGATATTGATTTTTGTGTTTTTGACATACATATAGGCAAGCCTCCAAAGCCAATAGATTCTATTTTTTTCATCATTTTATTAGCTTTATTAGAGAATTTTACTTCTCCTGCTCCATATATTTCTTTGCATATGCATTCTATCTTTTCTTTTATAGTTTTATCTAAATCATACAAAGGCTTATAATTTGATTCTTCGGAAACAGCTTTCACAACTTTTTGAGCTAAATCTTTTCCTCCTTCTCCTCCTTTCTCCCACACTTCGCATAATGATATATCAACCCCCATATCTTCACAATGTTTTTTAATTAATTCTACTTCTTTATCAGTATCAGATGAGAATTTATTTATTGCAACAACCACAGGCACATTATATTTTTTCATGTTTTCAATATGCTTATCTAAATTTTCAAAACCTTTACTCAAAGCATTCAAATCTTCTTTGCTTAGCTCTAAAGCTCCTCCATGATGTTTTAATGCCCTTATAGTAGCAACTAACACTATACAATTAGGCTTAAGTCCAGCAACACGGCATTTTATATCAAGAAACTTTTCAGCACCCAAATCGGCAGCAAAACCAGCCTCTGTGATTGTATAATCAGAAAGTTTTAAAGCCAACTTTGTAGCAAGTATTGAATTACATCCGTGAGCAATATTAGCAAAAGGTCCTCCATGCACTATAGCGGGAGTGTTTTCAAGAGTCTGAACTAAATTTGGTTTTATGGCATCTTTAAGCAATGCACAAGCAGCACCCTCTACTTTTAAATCTTTTACTTTTAGAGGATTATCATTAACATCATAAGCAAATACAATATTTCCTATTCTCTCTTTTAAATCCATTAAAGAATTAGACAAACAAAGTATAGCCATAATTTCTGAAGCAACAGTTATTTGGAAAGATGATTGTCTTGTTACTCCATTCTCACTTCCCCCAAGCCCTATAACAATATCTCTTAAAGCCCTGTCATTCATATCAACAACTCTTTTAAACACTACCTTATTAGTATCAATCTTTAATTCATTTCCTTGTTTAATATGATTGTCAATACAAGCTGATATTAAATTGTGAGCAGAACCTATAGCATGAAAGTCACCATTAAAATGCAAGTTAATATCTTCCATAGGAACAATTTGAGCATATCCGCCCCCGCAAGCTCCTCCTTTAATTCCAAATACAGGACCGAGTGAAGGCTCTCTTAAAGCAGCTACTGCATTCTTGCCTATTTTGTTTAAGCCCTGTGTTAGCCCTATTGTAACAGTGGATTTTCCTTCTCCTGCTGGTGTTGGGGTTATTGCTGTTACTAATACCAATTTACCATCTTTTTTATCTTTTAATTTGTTTAAAACTGATAATTCTATCTTTGCCTTATATTTACCGTAAACCTCATAATCTTCATCTGTGAGATTAAGCATTTTAGCTATTTCATCTATTCTTTTTAATTTGCATTCTTGTGCTATTTGTATATCTGTTTTCATAAATACGACTCCTAAGCAATAAATTATTTATAGATTTTAGACTATTATAAAATAGATTTAAAAATTATTATACAATAAAATAGTAAAATTTTTTAAGTTTGTCAATTTTTGTTGTTCTTTTTCCCGCGTACGAGCTGTACCACCTTGCCGCACGGTAATGCTATGCTTTAATTATAACTTCTTAGTCGTACGGGAGAGTGCCTTTTAATGTACAATTAAATTATAAAATTTATAATAAAAATGCAGTTCTTTTGATTCTTTTATACCAATACCGAAGGCACTTCCTACGGTCGTAAAAGAACTGGGGTGCGGGGCAAAGCCCTGCAAATAACTGAAATAAAAAAGTCAAAAATTTTTAATATATATTAAAACTATTATTTTATATCAATTTTTTGTTGTTCTTTTTCCCGCCTTCGCGGTGCGGACTTCGTCAAAAGAACCAAAAAGTGCAAGTGCTATAGCTTTATATGTTTGGAATATATAA
This sequence comes from Brachyspira sp. SAP_772, assembly GCF_009755885.1. NCBI lineage: Bacteria > Pseudomonadati > Spirochaetota > Spirochaetia > Brachyspirales > Brachyspiraceae > Brachyspira > Brachyspira sp. SAP_772. The sequence continues at coordinate 134,374 of NZ_VYIX01000003.1, forward strand.
AAAGATAATACCAACATTCCAAGCAAAAAATGCAGTCCTTTTGCTTCTTTGGGTCACCAAAAGAAGTGGGGGTGTGGGGGCTAGTCCCCACAAACAACAAAACTAAAAATTGTTTTAATTTATCTCATAATTCTCTATGTAAATCTTTACTTCTTTGCTGCCATTAAATCTATTAATTTTTATCTTATATGAAATATTTATAAAATTTGACGCTTCCAATTTAGAACATTCTTCTTCAGATGAACTCCAAATTATAGCATTAGCTCTGATGTTATTTTTTTGTAATTGCAATTTTAAATGAATTTTATTATTTTTATTTATTTTTTCTATAGAGTTTATAGTAACCCTATTTGTAAAAAACACTGGCTCTTCATTAGCAAAACCATAAGGCTCAAATAATTCTAAATACTCAGCAAATTGCATATTAATGTCTTTAAAATCTAATTCCAAATCATAACTTTTTTCATCTTTTGAAGTGTTAAAATTCTCTTCAGATGCATATTTAATAATTTTTTTAGCAAACTTTTCAAAATTGTTTACGCTCACAGTAAAACCAGCAGCATTTTTATGCCCGCCAAACTTATCTAAATAAACACTGGAATACTCAAGCATATCGCGAGCATTATCATCGCCTCTACTTCTAATACTTCCTGTACAAACACCATCTTCTTTAGATTCATAAAGTATAACAGCAGTCTTTCCATATTGACTTAAAACCTTACCAGCTATAAGCCCTGTTAAACCTCTGTCTATCAAATCGCTCTTTACTATTATGATAGGGTATGACATGCAATTATTATCTCTTATATATTCACACACTATATTAAAATTGCTTTCTGTAAGAGATTTTCTTGTTTCGTTTAGATTATAAACTTCTTCAGATAATTGAAAAGCCTCTTCTCTAGTTTCAGAAGTTAAAAGCCTTAAAGCATATTCAGGCTTTCCCATTCTCCCAGCAGCATTAATAAAAGGAGCAAGCCTCCAACTTACAGCCTGAGTATCAACTTTAGTATTTAATAATTTTATTCTCTCTAAGATAACATTATACCTTACATGATTAGGCTTTTCTAATTCTGCCAAAGCACATTTTATATAAGCTCTATTCTCTTCAATAAGAGGCACAACATCAGCAACAGTACCAAACAATACAAGTATAGATTCTCTTTTTATATAGTTTTGCAATTGCTTTTGACTTAAATAATACATTCTTCTAAAAATTTCCATCTTTATTATTAAGTCTCTATAGAGAATATCATTATATTTATATATATTAACTTTAAGAAGCAAAGCAAACTCATCTAATGTTTTTACTGATTTTATATTAACGCCCCCATAATTAGCACCCAATTGAAGCAAATCATAAACATTATCATATTCAGGCAAAAATAGTTCATATTTTTCATATAGTCTAAGAAGTTTTTTAAATCTCATCTCTCCGCCAGTAAGAACCAATACAACATTCTCACCTTCAAACATATAACTAGCCAGCTCTTCTAAAACTTCATCTTCTGATAAAAACTCTTCATAATAATCTAAATAAATTGATTTGTAAGCATTTTCATTATTTACAAGTTCAAATCCAAATACATCATCACTATAAACAAAATTAGTAGCCTTTAATGCCCTTATTCTTTTTAATTTATCAGTATTTTTATCTATTTCATAATCCAACACAATAATGTCTTTGTTGTAAAGTTTAGTATAAGAGAAAACAAATGCCTGCATAAGCTTAAAAGCAACAGCACACCCAGAAAAGTTTTTTGATACAAAACCAGTATTTGAAAGCTTGGGATTAAATATTAAATAAGCATTAGGAAGTATTTCAGGTATATCATGATGGTCTGTAACTATAATATCTATAGAATGCTCTCTCGCAAACTCAACCTCGGCAACATTGGATATACCGCAATCAACCGTAATAATTAAACTCACCCCAGAATTAGCATACTCTTCAATAACATCTTTTGAAAGCCCATAACCCACTTCATGATTTGGTACAAAAGCCTCGACATTCTTTGTAACAGCCTTAAGAGTGTTATATATTATAGAAGCAGCAGTAACTCCGTCAGCATCTTTATCGCCATATATCAATATTTTTTCATCATACTCTATAGCTTCTTTTAGTCTATCTACAAAAGCGTTCATATCCCTAATATTAAATGGGTTAGAAAGTGAATATATATCTTGAAAGAAAAAGTCAAATATATCCTCTTTTGATACTATACCCCTTAATTTTAACAACTCTTCTATAATGGGATTTAAATTGTCTATGTCGATTTTTTGCATAAAAGCCTTTATTAATTATTACAAAATAAATTATTGCAACAGTATATTTTATTTACTTCAATGTTTCAAGTATAATTTAAGCCTCATTTCCTTTAGCAGCAGAATGGCTAGCTATATTGGCATCTTTTTTCCAATGCCCAGTAAAATAATAAATAAGTATGAGAGACATACTAATAAAGTTTACAATAGCCATAGTAGTCCATACTCCCCATAACCCCATTTTTGTAGATAAGAAATGTGCAAGAGGAACTCTTATAAGCATATGAGCCACAAAAGCAAATATCATAAGTATAAAAGTTTTTCCAGCCCCATTAATAACGCCATTAGTAGCAAACATCACAGAAAGAAGTATTATAGAAGGCATAACCACATATATATAACTTTTTGTATATTTTAATACACTCATATCCGAAGTAAATAATCTCACTATAAGCTCTGGAAATAACACAGAAAAAAGTGCCATAAATGTAGAAAGCCCTATTCCTATTTTAAGCCCTGCTTTATATATCTCTTTTACCCTATCCATTCTATTAGCACCAATATTTTGAGCAACCATAGTAGCAATACCTGCAGATAAAGCTAAAAGCGGCAAAAATGATAAAGAATCCACCCTCATAGATACAGCAACCGAAGCAGAAGCCTCTTCCCCATAAGTATTAATAATTCTATTTAAAAATAACCAGCTAATTGAAATTATTAATTGCATAGCTGCAAAAGGCAAACCTATCTTAAACATTAATTTACTAATATGAGCATCAAAAACAATTCTAAAAGGATTAGCACGCACTATACTATCCTTTAATTTTAAATATATTATGCTTACAAGTACAGAAAGAATTTGAGAAAATACAGTAGCATAAGCAGCACCATCTAAGCCCATAGCAGGAAAACCAAATAAGCCCTTTATCATTATTGGGTCTAATATTACATTAACAATAGAGGCTATAGCTAAAAATATAAGAGGTCTTACAGTATCCCCTATTCCCCTAAGCAAAGCAGATACCAAAAAATAATAAAACAAAAATGGAAAACCTATCATACTAATTCTAAAATAACTAACAGAATATTCCATTATGCTGTCAGCTGCATTTAAAAATTTCATTAACATAGGTGCAAATATATATCCTGATACTGCCAATGCTAAAGCAAGTATTACACTCATAGTTGTAGAGACTCTAGAAATATAAAGCACAGAATCTTTATCATTAGCACCAAAATATTGACCAATCAAAACATTCGCAGCAACAGTAACCCCAGAAGCAATAGCTTGAAGTATTAATATTAAAGGAAAACTCACAGCAATAGCACCAAGTCCCTTAGGGCCTATCATCTGTCCTATCCAAATTGTATCAACTATATTGTAGGCTATATTTAAAAGGTTCCCAAGTATCATAGGTACCACCAAATTAATAAGCCCCCTATTTACATTTCCCTCTGTAAGCTCTAACATTTTATTCCTTTCCATAATTTCCCTCATTATTATTATAACTAATTATTATTTTTTTTGATTTAATATTTTTTATTTCATCAAAGTTTTGTAGTTTCGACAAAAAATAAAATATATATAAACGATGTTTGAACAATTACAGCTTCTTTTTTGCTTACGTTTTAAAAGCTTTATAATAATAAAAAAGCTTAATACAATTAGATAAAATAAAAATATCCAGATAAACAGTAAAAGATATTATATCTACAAAAAAATAAAGTCAATATACAAAAACTATATTTTTTATAATAAATATTTTTTTATATTAATATAGATTAAAATACAATAGTTGATAAATATCTTTATTCGTATATAATAAAAAACAATATTTAGGAGAATAATAATTTTTATGTCAATAATAGATAAACTTTCATCTGTAGAAAACACATATAATGATATAGTAGACAAATTAAATGATGCTAATATAAAAGACAACAGAGTAATACAAGATTTAATGAAAAAAAAGTCAGAAATAGAAGATATAGTAAACGAATATAAAAAATTAAAAATAGTATTAAAAGAGATAGAAGATGCAAATGATATGCTTAACAATTCTGACACTGATAAAGAATTAAAAAACATGGCATTAGCTGAGATAGAGGAATTAAATCAAAAAAAAGAAAATATTATTAATGATTTAAGGCTTCTACTCCTTCCAAAAGATAAGAATGATGGTAAAAATATAATAGTAGAAATAAGAGTTGGCACTGGTGGAGATGAATCTGCTTTATTTGTGGGTGATTTGTTTAGAATGTACAGCCGTTTTATAGAGAGAGCAAATTTCAAAATGGAGATAATAGACACAAGTCCTACAGAGCTTGGTGGATATAAAGAAGTAATATTTTCTGTTTCTGGAAAGGATGCTTATAGAACTTTAAAATTTGAAAGCGGTACGCATAGAGTTCAGAGAATACCGGCCACAGAATCAGGCGGAAGAATACATACATCTGCTTCAACTGTAGCAATTATGCCTGAAGCAGAAGAGAGTGATGTAATAATAAGAGATGAAGATATAAGAGTAGATATATTTCGTTCAAGCGGTCCCGGCGGTCAATCAGTTAATACAACAGACAGTGCTGTAAGAATTACCCACTTACCTACTGGTTTGGTGGTTCAATGTCAAGATGAAAAAAGTCAGCACAAAAATAAAGCAAAAGCATTAAAAGTATTAAGAGCAAGAATATACGAAAAAGAAGAGGCAGAAAGAAAAGCAAAAGAGGCTAAAGAAAGAAGAGATAAAATAGGCTCTGGAGACAGAAGTGAAAGAATTAGAACTTACAACTTTCCACAAAATAGAGTTACAGACCATAGAATTAATGTTACATTATACAAATTAGATAGATTTATGGACGGAGAAATAACAGAAATTACTGATGCTTTATTTAAAAAAGAGCAGGAGGAATTATTAGCTTCTTATTCAGACTAATAAATAAATTATGAAATATATAGAAAATATACTTGGCGACGAAAAAATACTACATAATATAAAAGATGATGATACTGTTATCAATTATATAAAAAGTTTTAGTGATGTTTTATATTGTGATTATTCGTATAAACATAATGAAATTTCTTTTGCAGGGCTTTTTGCTTACTCTAAAGATAATAAATATTGTTTTGGAGAGTTTGGTCTATTTAAAGAAAATAAATATGAATCCAAAATTGTTATAAGCGATTATCCTGAATATGCTACTCTAAACAATTATGAACTTACTAATGATAAGTTTATAGATGTTCTTAATTTACACAATATAACTTTAAACAATCTATTTAGTACAGCAAAAAAAGAATTTGACTCTATAGAAGCTTATCCATTAAAAAAAATATCATTAGATGATTATATAAAAATATTTCCGCATAGATATATTAATAATAGATTTAAAATATATGCTAAAAATAAATACAAAAAAATAAACATTAGAAATATTAATAAAGATTTTGTATATAGATGTCCATATTGTGCTTCTACTAATATTTTAAAAATAATAGATATTAATAATAATACTTTTGAGAAAATGGACGTTTATGATTTTAATGACATGTATGATAATGTAGAAAATATTGAGCATGATGATTTTTATGTTTGTGCTTTATGCAATTTGGTTATAAGAAACCCAAAAACTATTTTAGATTATATATGAGGTGTTTTTAATGGAATTCATTATAATTGTTGATGAATCATTTGAAAATGAATATTCAAAGATATTTTTAGAAGATTTCTCTAAAAAAATAGAACTCTTAAAACAAGAACTTAATTGTGATGTAAAAAATATAAATTATATTGCAAATACAACTGAAGATTATTTGAATAATATATATAAAGAAACAGAAAATTATGACAATATTATATATATTCCAAATAATATGCCAATGTTTAATATAGATGAAACTGTAAAACTCACCAAAATACATAATGAAAACATATCATATTTTACTTATGGAGAAAATTATCCTGAAGGAATCATACCTTTTATAATAAGAAGAAATGCTTTTGAAAAATTATTTAATTGCATAAAAACAAAAAATATTAATATAACAGAAAACACTATAAAAGATATTGTATTCATTGACCCTAACTTTTTTGAGATAGAAATATTGGTGTCTGAATATGACATGAGATATTATAGGGTATCATTATTTGCTAATAGTAAAAGAAATGCTCTAATTATATCAAAACTAATAAACTATAAAGATTATAATGATGTTACTAAGGCTATAAGAGAAGATGCTTCATTAAGAAGAACTTTGCCTTCATATGTTGAAATAGATATTAATAATAGGCAAAACTTAATAAATAAAAATCTATTATCATCTAATGCTTTTTCAAACGAAATAAACAAAGAAGAGAGAAATTTAACTATAGAAGAGTTTAAAACTATTTATAATAAACTTTTAAATTTTTGTGATGATTTTCATTTATCGATAGGAAGCTATTATGAACCTCTTTTAAATAAAGATGTTTTTAATATATTAGAATATGCTCTTTCAAATAAAAATGTAAATGTATATTTAGAGACTAATGCTGTTTTACTTGATGAAGAAAATGCTAAAAAACTTTTGCTTATTCAAGAAAAAAATAATAATTTGCATGTAATAATTCATTTAGATACAGTAGAGCAAAATGTATTTAATACAATTTATAAAGAAGATTATTTAAAAACAATACTCTCTAATATAGATTATTATTTTATAAGAGAGCCAAAAAACACATATCTTCAAATTACAAAACAGAAAGATAATTTTGATTATTTGGCTTCATATTACAAATATTTTGATAAGTATAAAATAGAGATTATAATGCAAAAATATTATACTTATAGAGGAATTGTAGAAAATAAAAAAATTGGAGATATGACTCCTTTAATAAATGTTGGATGTTGGCATTTGGCTAGAGATTTATTTATAGATGCTTATGGGGATATTTATATTTGCAGATTTGATATAAATAAAGAAAAATTTGTAGCATCAATATATAAAGAGACTCTAGAAAATATTTGGAAATCATTAGAAAACTATTATAAAGAGAATACTTTAAAGAGTTTAGACTTTTGTAAAAATTGTGATGAGTGGTATTTGTTTAACTTTTAGTAATAGCATTTTTGAGTATTAGTTTATGGAAAAATTAATTGTAGAATATTTAGAGCTTTTCTTTGCCGCTTATTTAATTAGATTTTTATTTACAAGATTTATATCTGAAGTTCCATATTTTAAAAAATATTATCATTTAAGAGAAATTTTACCCGGTGTTAGAAATTGGGACAATAGATTAAAAATGATTTATTATTTTGAAATTTTCTCTATATCTCAAAGTTTATTTTTAGCATTATTAGTAATGTTTTTTCATTATTTTTTATCAATAAATAATTATGCAGAAATATTTATAGCTTTTTTAATCTATGCCTTTATAGCTACTTTTGAAAAGTTTAAATTTACAATAATTATGAGCGACTACCCTATCTCTCTTTTTGTAATGAATACAATTATAAGTATAGTAATATTAATTATACAATTTTTTATAATGGCTCTAATAATTATTTAATTTTGCTCTATATTAATAGAAGCACCCATATCCATAGAATTAGTTTTGCCTTTATAAATAGCATTTTCTGATATTATGCAGTTTTCCATTAAAGCATTTGTTATATTTACTTCTTCAAACATTATACAGTTTTTTAATATTGAGTTTTCTATATTAGAGTTTTTTCCTATATGCACATAAGGCCCTATAACAGACCTATTAATCTTCACATCCTCTTCAATAAAAACTGGAGGTATTATAGCAGTATCTTTTACCCATTTACTAAGTATACTATGAGTGATTATAGTTCTGTTTGTTTCTATCATAGTATTTTTTTCACCACAATCATACCACCCATCAAGTTTGAATGTTTTAAATATGCTTCCATTTTGTATCATATACTCTAAAGCATCTGTTAATTGATATTCATTTTTTGTTTTTATATCATTTTTAATTATATAATCTATAGCGTCAAATAATTCTTTAGAGCTTACTATATTATACATTCCTGTTAGAGCCAAATTACTTACAGGCTCTTTAGGCTTTTCTATAAGTTTTGTAATAACACCATTACTATCAAGTAATGCAACCCCAAATCTGCTAGGGTTATCAACCTCACATACTCCTAATGCATTTTCATTTTTAGCAACTATTGCTGATAAATTAAGCTTAAATATTGTATCTCCAAGTATAATAAAAAGCTTATCATCATCTTTTATATGCTCTCTAGTAAGCGAAACAGCATGAGCTAAACCTCTAAACTCTTTTTGCTCTACAAAAGTAAGTTTTACATCTTTATATTTAGAAGTTAAGTAGTCTATCATTTTATCTTTTAAATATCCTACTATAAATATCACCTCTTCAAGATCTTCTAATTCTAATACTTCTTTCATAATAAAATCTATAATTGTAGAACCTGCTATAGGAAGTATAGGTTTAGGTTTTGTAATAGTATGCGGTCTTAATCTGGTGCCTTCACCTGCTGCTGGTATTATAACTTTCAATTTATATATCCTTATAAAAAATATTTTACATATTATAATATATTCATAAATATAAATAAATCAATATATTATCTAATTAATGGTACAAGCATGGCATTAGCAACTTCTTCATTACTTCCAAGCAAATATTTTACTAACTCTAAAGCAAAAAATACTGTAGTAGCAGGTCCTTTAGAAGTAATAACATTGTCATTAACTGCAACTAAATCCTTCTCAACATACTCTCCGCCTTTAACCATACTCTGACAGCTTGGATAGCAAGTATATTTACCTTTAAGAACTGAAGCTTCACCTAATACTATAGGAGAAGCACATATTGCAGATACTAATCTTTTGTCTTCATACATTTTTTGTATTTTAGCTATAATTCTTTTATCATTTTTTAAATTATTCATTCCGCCCATACCGCCTGCAAGAGATATAGCATCAAAATCTTCATTTATAATTTTATCTAATGTAGTATCAGCCTTTACTACTATACCATGTGAACCTTTTACCTCTAAATTATCAGTTAAAGAAGCAGTTGTTACTTCTATATTTGCTCTTCTTAATACATCTGTAATAGTTACAGCCTCTATTTCCTCAAAACCTTCAGCTAATGGCACTAAAACTTTTTTTGACATAATATTTGCTCTCCTTATAAGTTGTATTATTAATATTTTAATATTTATTTTCTTTTTTGCAATATATATTAATTACTTTGTAATTGAGAATAAAAAAAGCTCAAAATGTGCTTTAAAAATATTATTCGGTGTTGTAACACTCAATGTATTTAATTTGGATATTTGTGAAATTATATTCACTATCTCATTTAATGAATAAAGCTTTAATACAGGCTTCTTTTTTGTTAATATAAATGAAGGTATTTTAGTTAATTTGCTAATATCATTTAAAGTAGTTTGAGGAGGAAATATCTTCATATAATATAATGCTAAAAAATTATTCATCATCAAAGTAAGAGAAGAAGAAGCATCTTGATCTAATCTATGCATAATAGAAAAGCATTTTTTCCTATCTCTTTCAAATACAGAATCTAAAAAATCAAATATATTTCTATTTTTAGACACATAAGTAAAATCCATAATATCTTCAACATTCAAATATTCTTTATCATTATAACTGCATATTTTATCCAATTCAGAGTAAAGCGAATCATAGTCTAAATTGATGTTATTAACAATATAATCAACAGCATCATTAGAAATCTTTTTATTATTTTTGTTTATATATGCTGTAATTAATGAACGAAAATCTCTCTCGTCTGGAATAGGAAAATCTATAAAATGAATATAATCTACATTTTGTTTTTTTGAAAAATATTTATATATTCCATCTTCTTCTAAATTATTTTCTGTTTCTAATATTACTATAGAAGATTTCGAAGGATTAATACAATATTCCAAAAAATCTTCCTGAAAATTATTGTATTTGTATATAACAACAAGCCTTATATTAGAGCCAAAAGGCGGAGTATCAGCTACTTCTAAAGGAGAATAACCTACAGCATCATTTTTATCATAAAATAAGCTATAATTCATTTCACTATCACCCTCATCTTTAAAAACAAGAGAATGCATAGAAGTAATAAATGCCTTTTTAAATAATCTCTCTTTTCCTGTAAGTATATATATTGAATATTTAAAAGGCTCTTTTATATATAAATCTTTTATTTTTTTAAAATCTGACTCTGTTTTAACTACTACTCTACCAATCATAATAATCTTTTAATTAGCCTTTTTCAAAGCTCTCTCTATAAAAACCCTTATCTCTAATTTACACTCATCTATCTCTTCTAATTTCACATTTTTTACTATAGCTCTTATTTTATAATTTTCATCTTCCATTTTGTATGTTAGAAGAGGTGCTATTATTTTAGGTACATACCCTAGTCTTATTTCACATCTCTCATCATAAACTGCTATAGCGAATGGATCATAACCAATAAAATATTCTCTTATAAGATTAATAGGCTCATTTCTAGATAATAATTCTATAATTTCTTTTCCATCATTATATTTATATCCTGCTACAAAAAAGTCTATAGAATACCTATTCATTTTATAATATTTATTGATAATAATTCTTTTAAAAGTTTCTTGATAATTCACTATATATGTAGTGTGTTTGGTGTTTTTTTGTGAATACAATTTTATAAACCTTAAAAATATTTTTTATTGTACAAATTTTACTTCAATTCAAATTTTCTGTCAAGTGTAAAATATGTAAATTAATTTTTTAATTTATAAAGTCGATTATTATAGTATTGTTTTTATTTATAAAAATTGTATATTTATATATAGTAAATACATTTTTTAGGATATTTTTAATGAAAACGCTAAAAATATTATATATAATTTTTATATTAATAACTATATCATCTTGTAGGCAAAGCACTTTAACTAAAACAGGACCGGGAGATGATTTCTTTTTAGATAAATTAGCAAATGGTAATTGGGCAGGCGTTAGTGTAAATGGAAATACTATTAGTATAACAGGCGGAAGTAGTGAAGGAAACTATACATTAGACAGTACAATAGCAGGACTTGGCGGAATATATAAAGATGATAAAAACAACGGTGATTATGTTATAGCAGTACCTGATGGAAGTAATCTTCATACTGTAAAAGTAAATGAAGAAGAGAAAAACGCTATAAATGGAATTATAGGCATAGTTGGTGAAGAAAATGCATTAGGAGTTATTACTGGTATAGGTACTAGCGGTGAAAGCACTAGTGTAGATGATGTAGTAAAAAATGCTAATGTTACAGATAAAGAAAAAGAAAAAATACAAGAATACCTTGATATACTAAATGGTAAAGAAAGTACCGACAGTTATCAAAAATACCCTATCTAAAAATAGTGTATTTATTAATTATTTTTTAGTTGGGTAATATGTTTAATAGTATTTATGAGAAAGATTTTTATTCGTATATTTATTTATGTACCTTTCATAATAATTATATATCAAAACATGTTATACCCGTTTTCATATAATGATAAATATGAATGGAAAGAAAAAAGACAATCTATAAGCATAAATGCAATTCCAAGCTACTCCGTAATTTTTCCTCCTTTGGCAGATAATATTTTATATAATATAGGTACATTTGCTTCTATAGCTAAAATAAATTTAGACAACTATTTAACTTTTTTTGATTATGTTGATGCAGAAGGCACTTTTTGGTATGTGCCTAATATATCTTATACATTTTATTTATATAAGGGAATAGCCATAGAATTTTCTGCTGCTCTTCAGCATTTGGAATATACTCTAACAATTACACCCGAAAATGCTCTAACATTAGCTACTAACCATGCTCAAGTTCCAAACCTTCCGGGAAATATAGGAAGTATAGCTTCTCTGCTAACTGGAGATACAGTTTTTAAGGGAAGTTTTTATTATCTGCCTATTACAATAGGTTTTAAGCTTTTGTCTGGAAAAAATGGAGAGTTTGTAAACACAATTAGATTTGGTATTGAAACTGTAATATATGATATAGTAACTCAAAATGGACTTACTGGTTTTAAAACCAAACGTTCTACAATAGACCCTACTTTTTATATATCATATGAGCTTGGATGGAGCATTGATTTATTTCCTAAAAAAGATTGGAAGGTGCGCACTTATTTAGATATTTCTCTATTTGAAATTGGTTATTATGTTACTTCAGCTATGTCTGGAATTTATGGGGATGTTAGAGAGGGGATTGGTTTTTTCGGAAGCGGATTTGTAGATATTACCAAATTTTTACCTCTTTGGGAGACTTTCCCTGCAGCAATAGACTTTGTAACATCACTTAAATTATCAATATTTCCGAGAATTGGAGTAACTATACGGTTTTAAGGACTTATAATGATAAAAAAATTGTTAATATGTTTTTTATTTTTATATAGCAGTACCATCTTTGCTCAATCCGATTTTATAATGAATTATGATGTTATAGATATAGTACCTTCAGACCAAATTCCATCATATGTAACATTAACTAACGATAAAGATGCTGAAATACTTTTATTTGAAAATGGATTAAAATCGCATAGGCATTCTTTAGGCATAGATTTTGGTACAACTTTATTTATAACAACAACAAGACCTATTTTATTCAGCTTACCTTTTCTAATAGTAAAAGATGCAAACCAACAAAACTTTGAAGGTAAATTTGGTTTTAGATTAACATATACATATAGAATAATGAATAAAATGGAACTGGATGTAGATTTAGGTAATTATGTAGCAAGCAGTTTTATGACTAATATTGCAAACCCTCAATTTACAGAAACATACTCAATACCTTTATCTGTTGGTATGAGATTTTATTTTAATAAAAGAAATAGGGCTTCCGGTTTTTTCTTAATGCCAAAAGTGGGTGCCACGCTTCATATAGCTAAAATTAAAGAATACTCTACAAATGCAGCTGGTATGGTAAATATGATAAATAGAGATAGAATATATTTTGATGCTTTTATTGCTGGAGAGATGGGCTTTAGAATAGACTTATCTAGAGGGATGGGTATTGATATGGGGGTAAGACCGTTTATAGACATATCTTTGTTTGATATAGGTTTATCATATGCATATTTATTTAGATTTATACCGCTTCCGAGAATTGCTATTGGGGTTTTATTTTAGTTTTTTGTAAATAAATTAAGGAAAAATTATGATAAAAAAAATATTAATAATTACAATAATATGTTTATCATTTGCTAATATATCATACTCTTTTCAAAATGGAGTTTATGTATCTCCCAAATTTGTTTATTCTATTAAAGGCAATAATAATATGTTTGTTGGTGCTGGTGCAAGCATTGGTTATAATTTTAATATACTTTCAAGATATTCTCCTATAAGGGCTGAGTTTGAATATTTATATAAAAATGGTTTAGAAGTTAATAATTATCCAAACAATATAGATAATATTAATATACATAGCATGCTTTTTAATATTTATTATGATATTAATTTAATTTATATTAATTATGACGGAGCAGAAAATAATATATATAGAAACGGCAAAAGGCATATAATGACTATATCTTTAGGTTTTTCTTTAGGAGGAAATATTGATTATAGTTTATCATCTTCTTTCAATGAAAAGTTTGGGCTTGTAAAGAATTATTCTTATAATGATAATTTTGCTTTTATGTATGGACCTAATATTAATTTGGGTTTTCATTTAAATCCAACAATTACTTTAGATATTGGATATAGATTATTATTAGATACGGCTATTAATCTCAATCATGATATGTTACTTTCTATGAGATTAAATTTTTAGGGGATTATGATGAAGAAATATATTGTTATTTTATTTTTAATATTGCCTCAAATAATATTTGCAGAGCTATATATCACTCCTAAATTTAATTATGCATTTGATATTAATAGGTCATATAATGTTGGAGGCGGAGCTATTAATTTTGCCAACTTTATTGGAGGAGGTTTTTCTTTAGGTTATAGACTATCATCTACAAATAGAGTATCTCCTATTAGATTTGAGTTTGAATATTCTTTTCTTCAGAGTGTTTTAGTTGATAACACATATAGGCAGCATTATATACTTGGAAGTTTTTATTATGACCTTAACTTTTATTTTACAGATAGAAAATTAGATTTCGATACAAGGGCTGATATTTTATTTAGAGATTATCCTGTGCTTTCTATTTATTTCGGACTTTCTGTTGGAAGCATTATAAACCAAATAATTACCACCGAACAATTAAAAACTGGTCAAGATGCTCTTGCTTTTGGGGCTAGTATTGGTTTTGTTTATCATATTACAAGCTGGGTTGCTTTTGAAGTGGGTTATAAATTACTAATAGATATAAATCCAAAAATATATAATGAAGTGCTTCTTGGTTTTAGATTTACAATACCAAAAGTTTAGAAAAGTAGTATTTTATGAATATAGAAGTAAAAGTAACAGCATCAGCCAAATCCAACAGCTTTAAAAAAGAAAATGGAATATATTATATAAGAATATCCGCCAAAGCCATAGACGGCAAAGCAAATAAGGCAATAATAGATTTTTTATCGAGTGAGCTTAATTTAAAGAAAAAAGATGTAGAAATATTAAAGGGCGAGAAAAGCAACAAAAAACTTATTTCTCTAAACATAGACGAAGATAAATTGGAAAGCTATTTTAGTAAATGATATACTTGTTTGAAAGCTGAATTATATTTATATTGTTTTAGTTTTATTGTTTATGTAAGTTTTTATTTTATTCAACTTTTTCCCGCAGCAAAAAGTGCAAATCTTTTAACTTTATATGTTTGGAATATATATTAAATATAATATAATACCTGCATTTTAATTAAAAATATAGTTCTTTTGCTTCTTTTATACCAATACCGAAGGCACTTCCTACGGTCGTACCGAGTAGGTGCCTATCGGCAAAAGAAGTGGGGGTGCTACCCTACGGGCACGCTTCGCAGGGGGGCTAGTCCCCGCAAATAATAAAAAACATAAAAATTTTATAATTAATTCTTATTCAATGTATTATAGTTACAATAATCTACCAAGCAAACTGATAGCCGAAACTTATATATAAATCATTAACAGATATATTATCAGTCATTCTTTCCGGCATTTTTAGTGCCAAAGATATATAAGGCTGACCAGTAACAACATTATACGGCAAAATAAGTACACTCAAATCACATCCCAACTTTAATGCTATAGACTGCATATAATCTTTAGCATAATAAGCTCCCCTATAAGAAAGCGAAGCAAAGAAGTTTTCAAAATATAAATGACTCAAATTAAATTGTGCATCCAAATAACCAAAAAGCTCTACATCACCCGCAAGAAAATAATTATCGACGTATCTTTGTTGGCTTACATAACTATAAAACTCTTGAGGTGCAGCAACATATCTTCCGCCAAAAACCTTTGAAGCACCATTAAATGCCGCAGGAGTATCAAATGTATAAGAGCCGTAAAAACTCAATCTAAGAGGAGCATATCTTGTTTGAAATTGTGTTTTAAAATCTAGAGCAAATTTATTATACCTAACAGAATAAGTAGGATAAAGTGCAATTTGAACTAAGTCATTAAAATACGGCTTATCAGAAGAGGATCTAAATCTAAAAAGAGTTATTAATGTAGTATTCAAAGCCCAAGAAGAAAATTTCCAATTAAATGCACTTTGATAGTAACTAGCATTGTTATAATATATTGTATCAGAAAATAATGCTGTAGATATTGCAGGCGATAAATAAAATAATACCTTATCACTCTCTGTAAAAATATTAAATTGCATACTAATAGAACTGCTTACTCTCCAATATTTGCTGTATGTTGAATAAACTATATCGCTTCCAAATTTAAAATTTATAGGATATAGTAAATCATTAAATGTCATATCTAATTGTGTTTGCAAAAACTGAGAAGGTATATCATAACCAATCATCAATATAGAAAGATTATCAAACTCCACAGAAGATACAGCAGTAGCTAATCCTATACCATTAAAAAAATATTGAAAAGTATTATTAAATAATGGGAAAGGAAACCACAAAGACCAAGGTTTAATATATTTAAAAGGGTTATGCTTTCCTAATTCCATTTGAGGAGTAAAATTATACTTCTCTATTGTTTTATCTGTTAGAGTTATATTTTTTATTTCTGGATTAATAGTAGTATCTTCAGTCATTAATCTGTCATATTCAGAAAATCTACCCTTATAATAAACAACATTCTCTCCATTTTCTAAAACATTAACAGACGATAATACACCCCCAGAATAGTTCTTATTGTACAATCTTATTGTGTTAGCATTTAAATCTAATTCTCCTAATCTATAAAAACTATCATCATTGTTATAAGAAAATAAAAGCCTATTATTTGAATATCTTAAATAACGCACATAATTAAGAGTGTTATCTGATGTATCAACATATTTAAGAGTTTTATTATTATAATCATAAATTGCTATATGTTTAATGCCTTTATCTATCACTATCAAAGCTACTGTATTATCATCTATCACTGTAGGAGAAGTATAAGTAATGGTATCATTAGGCTCAAGCAATATTTCTCTATTATTATTTTCATCAATATAAACAAAAGTAGTATTATGCAAATCTTTACCTATGCCTATTATGCCGCCTCTAAAAAAGTTTGCATATTGCAAATCATACCATTTTCTTTTTGTTCTTTTTTTTGTTTCTAAATCATATTCTTTTACTATATATCTATAAAGTCCAGCATTATAAGTATAAGATACAATCAATGCCCTTTTACCGTCAGAAGAAATATCTAAACTCTCAGAACTTTTATCTATTAGAAATTCAAATTTTAAATCTTTTTTATTGTTTTCATCATTTCTTGTTTTTTTATATGAATATAAAGCACCAAGGTTAGAATCTATATAATAAAGCATATCATTATAAGAATCTATATCTTCAATATATGTTTCTCTATCATTAACCATTAAAGCTTCACTTGGGTTAATATTTTTAATCATAATATAATTTTGAAACTCGGCCCATACATCAACAAAATCTATATTATAAACCTTTTTAAAAGCCCCATAAAACCCCGCATTATATACATTAAAAGAAAAAGAGAACTTATGCCTCATAGCATCCCAAAGTTCATTATACTTTTCCATTCCAAAACGCTCTTGTAAATACTTTGAGAAAAGCCCGCCATATTCATAATACACAGTTCCATAAGGTTTTTTTCTCCAAAGGTCGCTAGCCTGCATAGGTGTCTTAAACTTTCCTTCATATATATCTTGTCTTAATCTTTGCTTTACAAGAGGGTCATTAGCTCTCCCAAACCCCTTATAGCTCTCCATACTAACAGTAACACCTTCAAGCATAAACGCAGGTGTATTTATAAAAACAAGTGAAGCCCAACTACCGAAAATTCTTGTTTGAATACCAGCTTTTTCAGAGTTTAAACTAAGCAAATGTACAAGTTCATGTATAAAAGTGCCCCTAAAATTATCTTCATCTATAGTAAGATCCCCAGATTCTGCCGTATCAAATAATATTACTCTAGGATAAGGCACAGGAACTGCTACAGAATTAAATAAATTTATATCTGGTGTTATAACTACTGGAATTTTGCCATATACTTTGCTGTTTAATATTGTAGAATACTCTTCATAAATATCATCAGCAATAAGAGCCAATTTCTCAGCACTTCTTCTAGATTCAAGAGGAAATATGATTTCAAATTTTTCTGTGTTTATTGTGTGTAGTTTTCTAAATGGTTTGAATATTTGAAGCTGACCATACAATACAGATATAGAAAATATCAAAAAAAACAATATATATTTTTTCATAAAATAGAATATATATTATTAAATGTTTTTGTCAATAATTAGCTATTATATTCTTCTCTAGCCATTCTCTCTAAAGTAGATTTTACCTCATTAATAAAAACTTTATCTTCAACTACAATATGATTAAACAACCAATCCCTCAAAAATAGAGTAAATTCTTTTATATCTATTTCTTTGCCATTCTTATAATTATTTACTTCTTCTAAAACTTTATTAGTAAAATTTCTATGTTTAACTACATGAGATTTAAATCCGCTATAATCTATAGCTTTCATTATAGCCTCTTCTGTAGAAAAATGATAAGCTACATAATCAATTGTATCTTTAATAACACCATTAAGTTCTTCTGCCACATCATCTTTTGATATATCTTTATTCATTACTAATATATATAGTTTATTTAATATCTTTACTAGTTCTCTATGCTGATCATCTACTCTTTTATAGCCAGTATTAAACTTACTTTCCCATTTTATTTCTTGAATAGTTTCTTCCATATATAAAATATCCTTTTTATATAATTCTATTTTAAATATAAGTAAAATTTTTATTTTTTGTATATATAAATATAAAACAACTTATAAAAAATATCATATAAAATACTAATAATACTATTCGGATATTTTTAATATTAATTATCCGTTTTTTTTAAAATTGATTTAATTTCATATACAAAAGCTTTATCTTCTATTAAAATATGATTTAACAACCAATTTCTTAAATATGTTATTAAACCTACTATGTCTATATAATTATTAGCAGTATAAGTTTTTACCTCACCTAATATTTTATTTGAGAAATCTCTATGTTTTGATGAATGCTTGGCAAGATTTTTATAATTAATGGCTTTCATAATATCTTCTTCTGTCTTAAAATGATAAACCATATAATCTATAGTATCTCTTAATACGGAATTAAACTTTTCTCGAACTTTAATGTCATTTAAATCTTTATCATCATCAATCTCATAAAGCTTATTAAGCATACCTAAAAATTTCTCATGCTGCTCATCTATTCTTTTATAACCAGTATTAAAACTATCATTCCAAGCAATATATTTTTCATTATTAACAATTTTCATATATACCCCCTATACCAATATAGTAATATATTGATACCCATAAAATCAGGATATAAAAAATATTATGTTTGTCAATAAATAAATATGTTTTTAGATAAAAAATATTTGGATTTTAATTGGTTTTTTAATACTTACATATTAAAATAAGTATCTGAAAAATTATATTATAATTAAATATATACTACTAAAATATTTAAAATAAAAGAGCCTACAATAAGAAACATCTCCCTATTGTAAGCTCTTTTTTATATTGCTATTATAATAAAATTATAGACTTAAATTATAAAAAGCTTTTTTACCTAAATAAATAGCTCTATCACCTAATTCTTCTTCTATTCTTAATAATTGATTGTATTTAGCAATCCTATCACTTCTAGAAGCAGAACCAGTTTTAATTTGACCAGCATTAGTAGCTACAACTATATCAGCAATAGTAGTATCTTCTGTTTCACCAGATCTGTGAGAAACTACTGCAGTATAGTTATGAGTGTTAGCAAGTTCAATAGAATCTAAAGTTTCAGTTAAAGAACCTATTTGATTAACTTTAATAAGGATAGAATTAGCAACACCTTTATCTAATCCCATTTGAAGTCTTTTTACATTAGTAACAAACAAGTCATCACCAACTAATTGAACTTTTTTACCTAATTTTTCTGTTAATATTTTCCAACCATCCCAATCATCTTCAGCAACACCATCTTCTATAGAGATAATAGGATATTTATTGCATAAATCAACATAAAAATCAACCATTTCAGCAGGGGTTAATTCTCTGTTATCAGATTTCTTAAATACATATTTCTTTTTATTTTTATCATAGAATTCACTTGAAGCAGGGTCCATAGCAATCATTATATCATCACCAGGTTTGTATCCAGCTTTTTCTATAGCTTGCATAATTACTTGAAGAGGCTCTTCATTATCTTTAAGAGTTGGAGCGAAACCACCTTCATCACCAACAGTGGTACTTAAACCTCTATCATGAAGTATAGTTTTTAAATTATGGAATACTTCAGCTACATAACGTATACCTTCTTTGAAAGTAGGAGCACCAACTGGCATAACCATATATTCTTGGAAGTCTATTGGAGCTGATGAGTGTGCACCGCCATTCAAAATATTAGCCATAGGTACTGGTAAAGTTTTAGCATTAGTACCGCCAATGTATCTATATAAAGGCATACCTAATTCTTCTGCAGCAGCTTTAGCAACAGCAAGTGATACACCAAGTATAGCATTAGCACCTAATTTACCTTTATTTTCTGTACCGTCAAGTTCTATCATAGTTCTGTCTATTTCAACCTGATCTAAAGCATCCATATCAATAAGTTCATTGCAGATAATTTCATTAACATTCTCAACTGCTTTTTGAACACCTTTGCCTAAATATCTAGATTTATCACCATCTCTTAATTCTACAGCCTCATGTTCACCAGTAGAAGCTCCAGATGGAACTGCTGCTCTACCCATAACTCCGCTATCTAAATAAACATCAACCTCAACTGTTGGGTTTCCTCTTGAATCTAATATCTCTCTAGCTACTATATCATCTATTAAAGACATATTATTACTCCTTATAAATTATAATTGTATATATCATATAACATAATGTATAAATTTCAAGTTAAAAAAATAATAATGATGTAATAATATAATTATTTAAAAGAATTATAATTAAATCTTCTATTTTCTGATATCATTTTCCCTATAGCATTCATTATTAAACCTATAGAAAATGATAATGCTGATAATATTAATAAACATATTGTTAGTATTGCTGTAGGAAATCTATCAACTTTTAATGTTTCAAAATACTCTATAGTGATACTGATACCTAAATACATACCTATAATAAATAATATAATACTTATTATATTAAAAAATATCATTGGTTTTTCTGTCATCATTAAATAAATAATAGTGAATAATATTCTAAAACCATCTCTAAATGTATTAAGTTTAGAATGTGATCCTTCAGGTCTTTTAAAATATTTAGCAGGAACTTCTCCTACAGGTAAACGCATTTGAAGTGCATATATAGTAAGCTCTGTCTCTATTTCAAAACCTTTTGAGGCAGATGGAAAACTTTTTACAAATCTTTTAGAAAATATCCTATAACCACTAAGCATATCATTAAATTTTTTACCAAATAACATATTTGCAAATCCTGTAAGCATAGCATTCCCAAAAGTATGCCCCTTTCTATGCACATCTTCATCTACTACTTCTCTTGAAATATTAAGCATATCAAGTTTATTTTCTAAAAAGTATTGTATATGTTTTTTTATTTCAGATATATCATATTGCATATCAGCATCAACCATAATATATATATCAGCTTCAATATCTGAAAAAGCTCTTCTTACAACTTCACCTTTACCTTGATAATTAACTTCTGTTACTATTGCACCTGCTTCTTTAGCTAGTTTTACAGAATTATCTTTGCTGTTATTGTCAAAAACATTTATTTCAGCTTCTGGCAAATATTTTCTAAATTCTTCTATTACCTGTTTGATAGTTATTTCTTCATTATAACATGGTATTATCACTGATATTTTTTTCATAAGATATTTCCTAAGTAAATTTAAAGCACAAAAAACCTATGCTGCAATTTGCAACATAGGTTGTAATTTTTTATATTTTGAATTATTATAAGTACATATGTAATTGTTACATATTATTTCTGGTCTGGTCTGGTCTGGTCTGGTCTGGTCTGGTCTGGTCTGGTCTGGTCTGGTCTTAAATTATATTTTAAAATACACCATAAAGCTCTAAAACCATCTTTCCATCCTATTTTTTTACCTTCTTTATAAGTTCTGCCATAATATGATATTCCCACCTCATATATTCTAATATTTGAGATTTTTGATATTTTAGCTGTAATTTCTGGTTCAAAACCAAATCGATTTTCTTTAATATCTATAGATTGTATAATTTCTCTTCTAAATACTTTATAACAAGTTTCCATATCTGTAAGATTTAAATTCGTAAACATATTAGAACATAAAGTTAAAAAAGTGTTACCCATCTGATGCCAAAAATACAATACTCTATGGGATTCTCCGCCTGCAAATCTGCTTCCAAAAACAACATCAGCTTTATTGTTAATAAGTGGTTCTAATAATTTATCATATTCATTTGGATCATATTCTAAATCTGCATCCTGTATAATTACAAAATCTCCAGTAGCAGCTTTAATACCTGTTCTAAGTGCAGCTCCTTTACCCATATTTTTTTCATGATATAGTATTTTACTAACTTTATTTTCAAGTAATTTTAATTTTTCTCTTGTATTATCTTTTGAAAAATCATCCACTACGATAATTTCTTTTTCTATAGAGCATTTAGAATTATTCACAGCATCTATTATTGTTTCTATAGTGTTCTCTTCATTATAACAAGGTATTATTACTGATATTTTCATTTATTACCTCTCAATTCTTTAATAAACTTTTTAAAACCACCTCTATCATAAATAAAAGTTATGAATCCTATTAGTGATAATATACTTATTGGTATTACTGGGTAAATATATCTATATTGATACCAAACTACTACAGGAGTAAAAACTGCTACTATAATTGCTGTAGCTACTGATGAAAAAGATACAGAAAAAGTAAATATTAATATAGAATTTATAAATTCTTTTTTTAATAATAAAAATATTCCAGATACAAAAAATAGTATTATTGATATTAGTATAAATAAAAATACATTGATGTTTGGCATTATAATTATTAGAAAATCAAAAATTGATTTTTTTAGCTCTGTGAATTTAATCTCTTGATTTTCTTTATAAAATTTTGTATCTTTAAAATCATTACTAGAGTTCATTACTGTACGTAATCCTCTATCAAACATTTTGCTTATAATTTTATCAGTATATTCTTTAGTATAGGATTGTTCTATCTGCATTTTCCTATACTCAAGTGTCCACATAGCTTTTATATAATTAAACATATACTTTATATAATTTTTAGGATATTTTAATATAGATTTTATCCATACTTTTTTCAATTCCGATGTACTAGGCGCTACAAATATTCTATCATTTAATATTGGGTCTCCATAAAAAGGATCTTTATTGTATTGCTCTACAAGATCTTTAAAACTTTTATTTTCCCCCCACCAATTTTCTGGAATTAAAGAAGAATCATTTGCCGGAACTAAACAGCATGCTATTTGTAAATTGTATATATGATAGGTAGCTGTTTTTGTTATATTTTTTATAAATATTCTTGGAAATATAAAATATATACCCATTAAAATAATAGCATTGATAAACATTATACAGGTAAAGGAAAATAAATATTTTTTTATGCTAGCAATGTTTTTAGTTTTTAAATAATCATAAGTAAACCATATTAATATAGGATAAACTGTTACTATAAAATTATGCCTATGAAGCATTCCAATTATTAAAGATAATAATGATATTATTTTTAATATTGTTTTATTTTTATTTTTTAATGGAGTCATAATTATAAAAAATGCAATTGAATAAGAAAATATTACATATAAAGTAGACACAGAATCTTTTAAATATTCTATATTATATAGGAATATTTGTAAGATAAAAGAAATTAAAAATAGTAATATTATTAGTTTATTTTTGGTTTTTATATAAATAGAAATAATGATGGCAGATATAGAAATGTACCATAAAAATAAGTTAATAAATAAAAATACTGACATTGTAAGGCCTATTTTATCAATAATTGCTATACTCAAATCTAATATAATAGGGTGCCAATTTGAAGATAGACTAGGATAATATACCCCTTGGGTAATAGCTCTCCAAGTATCCCAATTACCAAAATATCCTGGATAAAACATCCAATACTGAAAAGCAAATAATAATATTCCTACAAGTTCTATTTTATTTACAAATAAATAATCTTTTTTATCTAAAGTTTTCTTATACTTCCAATATTCTTGAAGAAGATAAAATCCAACACATAATAAAGTAATAATGAAAATAATTGCTATATAATAGAATATATCAAAATTTATTAGCAAATAATATTTAGTATTGATTTTATCATCATTTTTTAATTCTTTAGTTGATATTAAAGAACCAAAAGGTGTACCAGATCTATCATTCATTTTAGCTAATTGTACATATTCTGGTAAATTATTTAAATTAGGATAAACTCCATATAAATAGCTATTTCTAAATATTTTGCTATAATATTTTATTCTAAAATCATAACTATAATTTGTTATAGAATTATTAGTAAAAATATAATTAGTAAAAGCAGTATTATCTAACTTATTATCTATAGTAAATAATTGTTTAGTTTCTTCTTTATCTAAGCCATTTATTTCTAAAGTATTATTAACATTTAATTTAAACTCTGATAAATAGCCTACTCTTTCTTTTTTACCTAATAAAGCTAATACTACTATTAAAAGTATTACCACAAAAATAACTATAAATACTATTTTATCTCTTTTTAAAAGAGTATTTATATGAATAAAATTATGGATATTGTATATATAAATAAACATTAATGACAGCACAATACATGTCAATATACATGCAAATATAATATTATATTTTAATTTTAAAACATATTTAATATTATCAATTTTATCTATATCTAGAATTTTAGTAGAAGCTAAATTACCAAAAGGAGTACCAAATCTGTCACCCATTTTAGCTGATTGAATATATTTTGGTAAATTATTTAAATTAGGATAAACTCCATATAAATCGCCATGTCTAAATACTTTACTATAATATTTTATTCTAAAATCATAACTATAATTTGTTATAGAAGTATTAGTAAATATATAATTAGTAATAGCAGTATCATCTAACTCATTATCTACAGTAAATAATTCTTTAGTTTCTTCTACGTCTAAGCCATTTATTTCTAAAGTTTTATTAAGATTTATATTAAACTCTGATAAATAGCCTACTCTTTCTTTTTTACCTAAAATATATAATACTATTACTGAAATAGTTAGTATAACAACAAATACTATGTAAATTTTCAGAAAAATATTTTTATTTTTCATATATTATTATTCCTTGAAAAAATATTGAATCTATTAGAAATAAGCTTTCTATTTTTGTAATAAAAATTTTTGCAATAGTAATAGAGTATATTAGTAGAGTAAAACTTGAGATTGTGTAGAAATGTTTGTTTGTTTGTTTGTTTGTTTGTTTGTTTGTTTGTTTGTTTGTTTGTTTGTTTGTTTGTTTGTTTGTTTGTTTGTTTGTTTGTTTGTTTGTTTGTTTGTTTGTTTGTTTGTTTGTTTGTTGCATATAGATCCCCATTATTGTAAGACATTTTACTATAAAAACAACTATTGTCAACAAAAAATGGGCAAGAAACTAATAAAGCT
Organism: Brachyspira sp. SAP_772; assembly: GCF_009755885.1. Lineage (NCBI taxonomy): Bacteria > Pseudomonadati > Spirochaetota > Spirochaetia > Brachyspirales > Brachyspiraceae > Brachyspira > Brachyspira sp. SAP_772. Next base: position 159,896 of record NZ_VYIX01000003.1, read on the forward strand.
TCTCACCCATATAACAATTATGAAAGAAATGTTTTATTAATAAACACCATTATAAGCATCTAAATAAATTTGTTTAAGCTCTTTCATAAGAGGATAAACTGGGTTAGCACCAGTACATTGGTCATTGAATGCCTGTTCTACTATCTCATCAAGTTTAGCCATGAAGTCTTTTTCAGTGATACCATAATCTTTAATAGACAAAGGTATATCAAGTTCTTTTTTAAGACCATTGATAGCTTTAATTAAATTAGCTACTTTCTCATTATCATTTTTACCGCCAAGATCAAGCATATCAGCAATAAATGCATATCTTTCTCTAGCATGAGGATATTTATATTGAGGGAATAAACCTTGTTTAGTAGGTTTTTCATTAGCATTATATTTTACAACCTGACATATTAAAAGAGCATTAGCAATACCGTGAGGGATATTGAAAGCAGCACCAAGTTTATGAGCCAATGAGTGACAAATACCCAAGAAAGCGTTAGCAAAAGCCATACCGGCAAGTGAAGCAGCATAATGCATATTTTCACGAGCTACAGGATTTTCTGCACCTTCTTTATATGAAGCAGGTAAATATTTAAATATAAGTTTAATAGCTTTTTCAGCATTAGAGTTAGAAAACTCAGTAGAACATATAGAAGCATAAGCCTCTAAAGCGTGAGTTAAAGAGTCTATACCGCTTGCAGCACATAAACCTCTTGGCATAGTCATAACTAAATTAGCATCAAGTATAGCCATATCAGGTGTTAAAGCGTAATCTGTAATAGGATATTTAATATGTGTAGCATCATCAGTGATAACAGCGAAAGGAGTAGTTTCAGAACCAGTACCAGATGTAGTAGGTATAGCAACAAACTGAGCTTTTTTACCTAATTCACCAGCATCACATATTCTCTTTCTTATATCCATAAATACCATAGCAATGTCTTCGAATTTTACTTCAGGGTTTTCATAAAGAAGCCAAGCAATTTTACCAGCATCTATTGGAGAACCGCCTCCTAATGCTATAATAACATCAGGTTCGAATGCATTAGCAGTTTTTACTATATCTCTAACAGTACTTAAAGTAGGGTCAGGTTTAACATCAGAGAATATAGTGTATTTTACACCTATATCATCTAATACTTTAGTAACATTATCAGTTACACCTAGTTTGAAAAGCGGTCCGTCTGTGATGATTAATGCTCTTTTTTTGTTAGCATACTCTCTTAAAGCAACATCCAAAGAACCTCTTTTTAAATATATTTTTTCTGGTACTCTATACCATAACATATTTTCTCTCCTTGAAGCTACAGATTTAATATTTAAAAGATGTTTAGGACCAACGTTCTCACTTGTAGAGTTGTTACCCCAGCTTCCGCATCCTAAAGTCAAAGATGGTTCTAATCTGAAGTTATATACATCTCCTATAGCTCCTTGAGAAGATGGCATATTTATAAGTATTCTTCCTGTAGGCATTTTGTCATAGAATTTTTGAATTCTTTCTTTTTGATTATCTTCATCTGTATAAAGTACAGAAGTGTGTCCAAGTCCTCCAAACACTATCAAATCATGAGCTTTTTGAACAGCATCATCATAATTATCAGCTTTATACATACCAAGTACTGGTGATAATTTTTCATAAGAGAATGCCTCATCTCTGCTTATAGAAGAAGCTTCACCTATAAGTATTTTTGTCTCTTCTGGAACAGTGATGCCAGCCATTTTAGCTATAACATAAGCAGGCTGACCTACTATTTTAGCATTCAAAGCTCCATCTATAATCATTACTTTACTAAGTTTAGCTTTCTCATCTCTATTTAAAAGATAAGCACCTCTATATAAGAATTCTTTTTTTACTTCCTCATAAACGCTTTTTACAACAACAACAGTCTGTTCACTAGCACATATCATACCGTTGTCGAAAGTTTTACTCATTATAACAGAGTTAACAGCCATTTTAATATCAGCAGTTTCATCTATTATAGCAGGAGTATTACCAGCACCAACACCTAAAGCAGGTTTACCGCTAGAATAAGCAGCCTTAACCATTCCAGGTCCGCCAGTAGCAAGTATTAAATCAATTTGAGGATGGCTCATTAAAGCAGCAGAAAGCTCAACAGTAGGTTCTTCAATACAACCTATAAGTCCATCAGGAGCACCATGCTCAACAGCTACTTTATTAATAATCTTACAAACTTCAGCAGTACATTTTTTAGCTCTTGGGTGAGGAGAAAATACTATTGCATTTCTTGTCTTCAAAGCTATTAATGATTTGAATGCTGCTGTTGATGTAGGGTTTGTAGTAGGTACAACACCAGCTATTATACCAATAGGCTCTGCTACTTTTTTCATTCCCATAGCAGTATCTTCACTTATGATTCCGCATGTCTTCATATTCTTAAACTTGTTATAGATATATTCAGAAGCAAAGTGATTTTTTATTACTTTATCTTCTACTACGCCCATACCTGTTTCTTCAACAGCCATTTTTGCTAACGGTATTCTTCTGCTATTAATAGCAATGGCACATGCTTTAAATATCTCATCTACCTGTTCTTGTGAGAAAGCAGCGTATATTTCTTGTGCTTTTTTTGCTTTTGCTATTAAGTCGTCTAGTATAGAATTTCCGCTTTTTGCTTTTGTATCTTTAGTCATTGATTTCTCCTAAGCATTAAAAAATTTTTAACAATATTGTACTATAACTATATAATAAAGTCAATAGCAATATCATAATAAATATAAAATAGCACAAAAAGAACATTAAATTTTTGTATTAAAACATAAAAAAGTATATAAAATAAAGATGATTTTTTAATAAATTTATAGCAATTAAATTGTATATACTATATAATAGACATGAAAAATATAATATTATCGGAGAAAACCTAAAAATGACATTTAGTGATTTAATAATGACTTTAAATAAATTCTGGAGCGAAAACGGATGCATAATACAGCAAGGTTATGACTTGGAAGTAGGAGCAGGAACATTTAACCCTGCAACTGCATTAAGAGCATTAGGACCAGAGCCTTTTAGCGTTGCATATGTGGAGCCTTCAAGAAGACCAACAGACGGAAGATACGGAGAAAATCCAAACAGACTTCAACATTATTATCAATATCAAGTAATAATGAAGCCATCTCCAGAAAATATTCAGGATTTATATATACAAAGTTTAGAAGCATTAGGAATAAGTTTCAAAGACCATGATATAAGATTTGTTCATGATGACTGGGAATCACCTACTCTTGGAGCTTGGGGACTTGGTTGGGAAGTTTGGCTTGACGGTATGGAAATAACACAGTTTACATATTTCCAAGCTGTTGGAGGAGTAAACTTAAAACCTATAACAGGCGAAATAACTTATGGACTTGAAAGAATATGCATGTACTTGCAAAATGTTGATAATGTGTATGATTTGGAATGGGGACATGGAATAAAATATGGCGATGTACACTTACAAGGAGAAAAAGAGTTTTCTAAGTACAATTTTGAAATAGCTGACACTGATATGTATTTTAGGCATTTTAAAGAATATGAAGAAGAATGCGATAGATGTTTAGCTAATGGATGTGTGCTTCCTGCTTATGATATGGTAATGAAAAGTTCACATGTATTTAATATGCTTGATGCTAGAAATGCAATAAGTGTAACAGAGAGAGCTGGATATATTGCGAGAGTAAGAGATTTAATGAAAAAGGTATCTGCAGCTTATATAGAATCAAGAGAAAAAATGGGCTACCCATTAATAAAAAAATAAAAATATAAAACAATAATATAAAAATAAAGCGGACTTATTTTCTAAGCCCGCTTTTTTATATACTAAAAATTTTTAAGTTTATTAAAAATTAGTTTTTTATTTTTAATTATTTGCTGGGACTAGCCCCCCCTGCGAAGCGTGCCCGAAGGGCGAAAACTTTGGCGAAGCCCGCAAAGCGAAGGCGGGAAAAAGTTGAATAAAGCAAAAAACTTATATTGTAAAATATAATCTTTTAATTATATTAATAATAATTTTATTTTTAATTTATTTGACAGAGTTCTACTAATTTATTTAAATATTCTTTTTTTTTCTTTATTCTCTGCAGATATACAGGATGATATATCCTAAATGATTTTTCAGGTAAAGAGCTATGTATTACTTTGGCAAATTCTCTCTTTTTATAATTATCAATATTTTCAAATTTGATGTTTTCTAAATGTTTTTTTAAATATTCATCGTATATTGGTCCTGTTAAAAACAACACTATATCAGGATTAATTATTTTTATTTCATCCTCTAATATATAAAAATTTTTATCTATAATATTTTCTATTTCAGCAGGCAACTGGCTGCTTGGCTTTTTCTTTTTTGTATTATCTATTTTATAACAGAATTTTCTTAAATTAGACCAAGCAAAATAAGATTTTTTATAGTATTTACTATTTAAATTATTTATTCTACTTACAAAGTTATAAGCAAATAGAGCAAAAGGGGATCTTGTTTTTTTCATATATTCCTTTTCTAAAGTGTAAAGCATGCTATCTTCAGCACTTGATTTTTTATTATGCCATTTATATGTTTCTTGTCCTACTATAAGAACTTTATAGTTACATTTATAATAATTTTCTGGTATGCATGCTAATTGAAATACTATATCTCCATCTTTATCTTTTGATTTTATTTCTTCAATATATTTCCATTTTTGTTCATATAGTTCTAATAATTTTTGATTTATACAATCGTCTTTGAAATATTTTTTCATATTTTCTAAATCATACATATTAATATTCCCCATAATATTTTTATTAATTATAACTTAAAAATATATTATTTTATAATTTAGTTTTTCACACCACTATGCACGCCTAACAAGCCAAACTTATTTTTTGATAGCAAATTAAAGTATCTTTTGTGCACAGCGGTGTAAAAAAGTTGAATAATGCAAAAACTTATATTGCAAAATATGTTCGCTTAAATATATGCTACTTTCTTATATACCTCGAATGTATTTCGCCTATTGCTTCTATTCTCTCTATAGCTAATTTATCTGCCGCCTCATTAGTGGAAATATTTTCTCTGTCAGACATTTCAAAAATATCTAATACCCTATTATATATTTTCTCTGTAGCACTTTTGGCTGCTTCATAATTATAAACAGGTTTTTCCATAGCTATGTTTATAACCCCTCCCGCATTAGCTACATAATCTGGAGCATATACTATTCCCTTCTCTTTTAAAATCTTTCCATGATGAGATTCTTTAAGAACATTGTTAGCAGAACCAGCTATAACCTTACATTTTAATTTTGGTATAGTTTCATCATTAATAATAGCACCGAGTCCGCAAGGAGCAAATATATCAACATCTTGTTCATATATAGCATTAACATCAACTTCTTTAGCCTTATAAAGCTCAACAACTTTTCTTACTTTATCGCTGTCAATATCAGATACTATTAACTCAGCATTATCCTTAGCCAAATAATCACATAAAACTAACCCCACATGTCCAAGCCCCTGAACAGATATTTTTTTGCCACCCAAATTATCGCTTCCAAATGCTTTAAAAGCACTAGCCTTCATAGCCATATAAACACCATAAGCTGTCATAGGTGAAGGGTCTCCTGAATTGCTTCTAAGCCCAGCTACAAAACTAGTCTCTTTAGCAACATATTCCATCTCTTCTGTGCTTGTGTTTACATCTTCAGCAGTAATATATCTTCCATTTAAAGATTCAATAAATCTTCCATAAGACCTCCAGAAAAGTTCATTGCCTTTAACTTTTTTAGGGTCTGCTATTATTACTGTCTTTCCCCCTCCCAAATCAAGACCAGCACATGCCGATTTTAAAGACATACCTCTTGCAAGTCTTAAAACATCTTCTATAGCTTCACTCTCCGATTTATAATTCCAAAGTCTAGTTCCACCCAAAGAAGGACCTAATTTTGTAGAGTGAATACATGTAATGGCTTTAAGACCTGTTTTACTATCATTGAAAAATACTAACTCTTCATAATTATATTTTTCCATGTAATTAAAAATTTCCATAAGTTGTATGTCTCCTTGTATAAAATTATCATATAAATTCAAGTATAGTTAGGCTTTTGAAGTTGTCAAGATTTTTTGATAATAATTATATTTTTATTTATTTATTTTTTTATAATAATTTTTTTATATAGAATTATTTTAAAGTTTTTATAAATAATAATATTATATATACCATGTGTACTGTAAATAATATATTTTTCTATTTTGTATATTGAAATTTGTACTATTAAGTTTATTATATAGCAATGAAAAAATTAATAATTATTTTTATAGTATTTACATTTAATATTCTAAATGCACAATACTACTCATATACTAATATTAAAAACTTACCTCAAAATGAATATTTTACATACAAGGGAATATCTTCAAAAAAAGATAAAGCAATAATTATATACACAGAAACTTCTATCAATAAAGATTACTGGAATATAAAAGAAACATACATTAGAGGAAATGTAACAAACAATTTAAAAGACCCTTTCAAATTGAAAGAAACTTTTCTAACTAATGTAAGAAAATCAGAAAACTACTACACAATAGATTTAAAAAACATGAGAACAGTGTATGCAAAAAATATAGATCATTATGATTTTGGAAACATTGAGTACACATTCGATATTAGAAAAAAAGTAGACTATACCAATAATGCAGGAAGTTTGGCAATATTTTCTATGTATGGAATATATCAAATTGCAAGAGCTTATCCAATAGGCTCTACCAATCAAATGAATATTATTATGCCTACGTCAAGCCCAGATAGTAAACTTAAAGCTTATGTTATATATAATGGAATAAAAAAAATAGACATTAATACCAATCAAAAAAATGCTTATGAAATGGAAGTAAAAATTGAAGGCATACCTTTTTCTATATTTCTTCCCAAAATGGGAGCATATATAGAAGAAAATGATGATTCAAGAAAAATAATAAAATATAATTCTATCACTGGAATATTTGATAATATAGATATATATTTAACTGATTATAAATCTAAATAAAAAAATTATGGAGTAAAATAATGAGTGAATTAAAAGTAAGCTGTATTAACACAAATATGTATGGAATGAACTCTTACATAGTTTCTGTAGAAGATGAAGCTATGATAATAGATATTGCTAAATTATCATTTGGATATGATGATTATACAAAACTATTAGAAGGTAAAAAACTTGTTAATGTATTATTTACGCATGGGCACTTTGACCATATGTCTGGTGCTGATGATATAAGAGAGATTTATAAAGATACAAAGCATGCTGTACATAAAGATGATTATGATTTCTTTCAAGATGCCAACTTAAATGCAAGCGGATATTTTGGAAAAGGAATTAAATGCCAAAGCCCAGAAATAAAGTTTAATGATGGGGATACTTTTAAGTTAAAAGACAAAGAGTTTAAGGTAATACATACTCCGGGACACACAAAAGGAGGAGTTTGCTATTATACAGAAGGTCATTTATTTTGCGGAGATACTATATTTGCTTATGGCATAGGAAGATACGATTTAGCTACAGGAAATTATGCAGAACTTGAAAACAGCATAACAAATATAATATACAAACTTCCAGAAGATACATTGCTTTATCCCGGTCATGATGCTTACGGCTTTAAATTATCGCAAAGAAAGAAGATGGGGATAATGTGATTTATACCTAAATAACTGTATTTTCTCATATAAGTTTTTTATTCAACTTTTTCCCACCTTCGCGGTGCGGACTTCGTCAAAGTTGCAAAAAGTGCAAATTAATTAATATACAATCTACTAATTATATTGTAAAATATAAAAATGCAGTTCTTTTGGTTCTTTTATACCAATACCGAGTAGGTGCCTATCGGCAAAAGAACTGGGGTGTGGGGCAAAGCCCCACTATAAAATCTAATTACTAGACTTAAAATTATTATCAAATAATAAAAAACTTTTTCAATATATAATTATTAATTTTCTCTTCTCTTCTTCTTTCTCAAAACTATTATAGCTACACATAAAGCTACAACTACAACCAAAGATATAGGAACAACCCAACCGCCATAAGTTGAATCATCTGATAATATCTCATTCCAAAGCTCTTCCATAAGTAAGTTTGTCTCATCTGGCAATGTTATATAAACTTCGCAATTATCAAGAACTTCTGCAGGCGGATATATTAAAGGATTATTTTTTACTTCTTCGCTCATAATCTCTATAGCAGCATTATTAGGAGAGCCGTAATTTATATATTCTATATTAGCTAAAGCAACCTCTGCCTCGCATAAGAAATTTATATAAAGCTCAGCAGCCTCAACATTTTGAGCATTTGATGGTATACATATAGCATCTACAAATAAATTAGCTCCCTTCTCTGGTATAACAAATTTTAAATCAGGATTATTTTCTATCATAGAAAGAGAATCTCCCGCATAATAAACACCAAGTGCCGCCTCACCTGCCTCCATTTTGTCATATATTTCGTCCATTACATAAGCCTGCACTAAAGGTTTTTGCTCCTTTAATATTCTAGCAGTCTCTCTTAATTCCATCTCATTAGTAGTGTTTAATGAATAATTTAAATAAGCCTGTGCTACTCCAAAAGCATCTCTTGGATTATAATACATAAGTATTTGGCCTTTATATTTATCATTAAAAAGTATATTCCAATCTACTATATCCTCTGTTACTTTTTTTGTATTGTATATTATTCCATTTACGCCCCAAGTATATGCTACAGAATATTCGCCTGTTGGGTCATATAGTTGTTTATAAAATCTGCTGTCTATATTTTTTGCAGCTGGTATATTATTGAAATTTATCTTTTGTACAAGTTTTTCTTTTATCAATTTTGCTATCATATAATCTGAAGGTATTATTATATCATAAGCGATACCTCCAACTTTTAATTTTACATAAAGCTCTTCATTTGAAGCAAAAGTTGAGTAATTTACTTTTATACCTGTAAGCTCTTCAAACTCCTTGTTAATATCCATAGATTCATCAGAACCATCAGATATATACTCGCCCCAGTTATATACATTTAAAGACATGTTCTTATCTTTAAATTTCTGATAGTAATTTAAATCGAGCTTGCTAGTATCAAGTGTCTGAGCATTCAATGAATAAAAACACATAGAAACTAATGCAAAACTAAAAAATAATTTTTTCATTTTTTATTATTCTCCTTTTAACTATTAATTGTTTTTATTGAATTTTCTTTTTAATTGTGTTAAATATTTTTCTTTCTTTATCTCTTTAATATTAATAATTACTAAAGTAATAAGCACTATAGTAAATATTACAGTAGATATAGCATTAATCTCAGGACTTACTCTTTTTCTAGTCATAGAATAAATTGTTATAGGAAGAGTTTGCGAAGTGATACCAGAAGTAAAATAACTCACAACAAAGTCATCTAAAGAATAAGTTAGAGCCATTAAAAATCCAGCTACAATACCGGGAAATATATCAGGTATTACAACCTTCCAAAAAGCTAAAGTAGGAGTGCATCCCAAATCTAATGCTGCTTCATATAAACTATTATCTTGCTGTCTTAATTTTGGAAGAACATTTAATATTACATAAGGTATATTAAAAGTAATATGTGCAAGTATTAAAGTAGTAAAACCGAATTTCAATTTCATTATTACAAATAAAAGCATTAATGAAACACCTGTTACTATTTCAGGATTAATTATAGATATGTATGTAACACCCATAATAGCACTTTTCATTTTTTTGTTGAAAGAACTTATTCCAATAGCAGCCATAGTTCCTATAATTGTAGCAAGCACAGATGAAACAGCAGCCACTATTATTGTGTTTAAAAAAGAAGTTAATATCAAATCATTTGAAAAAAGTCTATTATACCATTCCAAAGTAAACCCTGTAAAAACTCCTCGTCCTCTTGCTTTATTGAAAGAGAAAAATATTAATATAGCTATAGGAGCATATAAAAATAAAAATATAAAAGCAATGTATGTTCTAGAGAGTATTTTTTTTATCATAAAAGCATACCCTCCACATCGTCATCATCATCAATTTGCTGCATAAGCATTATAGCACATAATGAAATTACAATTAAAACCAAACTAATAGCAGAACCCAAATTAGGATTATAAGACATGCCTAAAAATTGCATCTCTATCAAATCGCCTATAAGTATATTCGCTCCTCCCCCAAGCATACGTGAAATTACAAATGTACTAACAGCTGCCACAAACACCATAGTAACACCAGAAGCCATGCCCGGCAAACTTAAAGGAAAAACTATTTTTGTAAATATATTAAAAGAATTAGCACCCAAATCTTGAGAAGCCTCTATTAAACTTTTATGTATCTTTGTCATTACAGAATATAGAGGAAGTATCATGAAAGGCAAATAATTATATATCATTCCTATAAGAACAGCCCATTGAGTGTTTATAAGTTTTACAGGTGAAAGCCCAAAAAAAATTAAAGCCTTATTAATTAAACCATTTTGCTCTAGTATGGTCATCCAAGCATAAGTTCTTAATAAAAAGTTCATCCACATAGGAAGCATTACAAGCATTATGAGTGCATGCTGAACTGTTTTGTTTTGTCTTGATATATAATAAGATAATGGATAAGCAAGTATCAAACACACCAAAGTAGCCACAAAAGCAAGCATCACAGAACGCATTATAACAGGAGCAAATGTAGAAACATCCGCGAAATTTTTTATAGTAAAATCGCCTTTTTGGTTTGTAAAAGCAAAATATATCACCAAAATTAAAGGCACCAATATAAAAACTAAAGTCCAAATAAGATAAGGTATAGCAGGTATTTTTGTTTTCATAAAAGTACCTCCTCTTCCTCTCTTTTCATTATGTGAATATTTTCTTTAGCAACATCAATACCAATCTCAGTACCAGCTTCCCATTTCTCTGTAGAATGTATAATCCATTTATAACCATGAGCATCTAATATCATCTCATAATGAACGCCTTTAAATATAGCAGATTCCACAAGTCCAGATATATTAGCATTCTCCGCAGGTACTACTATTATATCTTCCGGGCGAATAACAACATCAACTTTCTCTAACTTTTCAAAACCCTTATCAACACAATTAAACACATAACCCGCAAACTCAACTAAATAATCTTCATGCATAATTCCGTCTATAATATTACTCTCACCAATAAAATCTGCTATGAATGCATTTTTTGGTTCATTGTATATATCTTGAGGAGTGCCAATCTGAAGTATCTCTCCGTCTTTCATAACTGCAACCGTATCGCTCATAGTTAAAGCTTCTTCTTGGTCATGAGTAACATATACAAAAGTAATTTCTAATGATTGCTGAATTTTTTTAAGTTCTATTTGCATCTCTTTTCTAAGTTTTAAATCCAATGCCCCCAAAGGCTCATCAAGAAGCAAAACTCTTGGTTTATTTATTAATGCCCTTGCAATAGCTACCCTCTGCTGTTGACCGCCTGATAAATTATTAATATTTCTATTTCCGTAATTTTCTAAGTTCACCATCTTGAGCATTTGATGAACTCTATCTTTAATCTCTGATTTATGCACTTTTTTGAGATTAAGACCAAAAGCAATGTTTTCAAACACATTAAGATGCGGAAACAAAGCATATCTTTGAAAAACAGTATTTACTTCCCTTTTGTATGGCGGAGTATTATTTATCACTTTACCGTCAAACAACACCTCTCCAGAATCAGGCTTAACAAAACCTGCTATAGTTCTAAGTATAGTTGTTTTACCGCATCCTGAAGGTCCTAAGAGTGTGAGAAACTCTTTGTCTTTTATGTCTAAATTAAGATTTTCAAGTATTGTGTTTTCACCATAAGATACATTGATATTTTTTAAAGATACGATGATATTATCGCCCATTACACGACCCCCTATGCGTATATTTACAATAGCCTCCGTAAAATTACGTATATACATATTAACGTATAAAACGCAGTTTACTCGTCGCTTACCCGCATAGGGTTTTTTTCGTTCTAGCTAATTATAATTAATAATAAGCCTTTCTTAGTCAACAGATACACCTGCTAAGAATATCCATTACTCGAGCTATTGCATTAATTGTTTAGTGAAATTCACTATAATACAAATAAAAATAATGTCAATACTATATAATAATTTTTTTATAAAAGATTATTAACATATCATAATTTTTTATAATTAAAAATCTATTTAAACTTAAATATAAAATATTAACATTAAAAGTTGCAAAACTATTAGAAGTTATATATAATTCGCTTCAAATATATTTTTTAGTTCTATTCAAAAATTAATATAAGGAAGCTCACTCTATGAAAAATCTAAAAATAATATCTATTATATTATTATCTTTATTATTATTAACTTCATGCGAAACATTACAAAATAAAGCAAAAGAAATTACAAGAGAATATATAGAAGAAAATAAACCTGAAATAAAAGTAAAAAAAGCTTCTATTGCAAATGTAACTTTTAAAGATATAACTTTAGATGTGCTTCTAAATATAAAAAATAATTTTCCTTTTGAACTTCCTTTAGATAGAATAGATATAGAATTAATTAATACAGACAATAAAGTTTTTACAAAAGCAAACACTGTTCAAACTCTAAAAATACCTTCTAAACAATCAGAAGATGTTAATATGGAGTTTAATGCTAAATATATTGATGTATTTACTACAGCATTTGGAAGCATAAAAAATCAAAACTTCAAATGTACCGCTCAAATTACTTTAACTTTTACAATACAAAATATGAAATTCCAAATACCTTATACTAAAGAATTAACTTTTATAGAATAAATAATTATTTTATTTTTGTGTAATATTTGAGTTTTTTTGCCATTTACCAGATTTATAATAATATAAACTAAACAAAGTATTTATTATATAGCAAATGCCCATAGATGCCCATATACCAACAAGTGCAAACTTTCCTGACAATGCATAAGCTAATATTGTTCTTAAAATAAGCGTAGTAGAAGTGCTAAAAACCATTATTACTATAGTTTTTCCAGCTCCATTAATTATACCATTACACACAAACATAATAGAATAAAATATAAATATAGGCATTATAGTATAAATATAGCTTTTAGAATATTCAAAAACTTCTATATCCTTTGTAAACATATTAATTAGAAGTTGAGGATTAACTATAGAAAATATGCTCATTACAGAAGAGATAATTATACCAATAACAATACCATTTTTAAAAATTTCTTTTACCCTATCAAATTTATTAGCTCCAATATTTTGTGCCGACATTGTCATAACAGCATTACCCAAAGCCCCTATGGGCATGATAAATAAAGATTCTACCCTATTTACTATAGCAACCGTAGCACTTGCAGCTTCTCCAAAACTGCTTATAAGCCTTGTTATTATTAGCCAACCAAAAGATATTATAAATTGATTCGATGAAATAGGAATCGCTAATTTCATTATTTTTTTAGTTATATTAATATCAAATGTAAATATAAAAGGATTAATTTTTATAAAGCTGTTTTTTATCCTTAAATATGATGTGCTTATTAATACAGAGATGCATTGTGATATTACAGTGGCAATAGCAGCCCCCTTAAGCCCCATTGCTGGAATTATAAAAAAGCCTTTTATTAGTATTGGATCTAATATGATATTAACCACAGATGATACTATCAAAAATATTAAAGGCCTCACAGTGTCTCCAACTGCCCTAAGTATAGAAGATATAAAAAAATAAGAATATGCAAACGGCAAACCTATTATAGTTATTCTTAAATAAATAACTGCCATATCTAAAGCATCTTTTGGGGTGTTCATTATTATTAATATTTTTTTAGCAAATATAAACATCAATGAGCCTACACTAAAAAGTATAATAACTCCCAAAGTGGTAGATACTTTTATTACATGGCTAACTGTATCATAATCTTTGGCACCATAATATTGTGATACTATAACCCCATTAGCCATATTAACCCCAAAAGCAAAAGAACCCATCATAAGCGTTATTGGAAAACTTACAGCAACTGCAGAAAGTCCAAGAGGGCCTATAATATTTCCTATCCATATACTATCTACTATATTATAAACAACATTCAATGTGTTTGATAATAATATTGGTATTAAAAGTGTGATAAGTGTAGAAGATACTTTTGATTCTGTGAGATCTTTGCCTATATGATTTGACATATAATTATTATAACCTTAAAAATTAATTAATATCTATCAAAAATGCCGCTATATATTTTATCACTTACAATGTTTCTTTTCTCTACTAAACCAACATTAACTGTATAAATACTTTCATTAAAACTACTCTTTACAAATTCTATAGTTAAATAATAAGTAACGCTATCTCCCCTATCATACACATACTTACTAGCCTCATACACATCATTTCCTAAAATATTTCTATATTCAATATCATATCTATAAAAATCTACAGTAAGATTATATTGATCTTTAAACTGTATAGTACCGTCAGAAGAAATTCTTATAATAGAATAACCATGTATATTATCTGTTCCATATAAATATCCATCCCAAGCTCCTGTATATGTGCTACCTGTTGGAAAAAACGAAGAACTGCTCAAATTAATAATACAAGAAGATAAAAATATGCTTAAAAATATTATTAGTACTATAATTTTTTTATTCATAATTTAATTATCCATTTAAAAAACATTATAATAAAAATAATATATCATAAAAATATAAAGTCAAATATCAAAGCATAGTATAAAAAGTATATATTTTATATAAAATAATAACTATAAAAATAAATATACATATTATTCAAGTTGATTTTTTATAAATATTATTATACAATAGCACATTAATATTTACAGAAGGTGCTTAATTTTATGGAAAACCCTATAAAAAATATTACAGATATCATAATAGGCGAATGCAGAACTTTTAAACATACCTTAAAAGAAATTTTATACGCAATAGTAATAGTACTAATTATAAACACATTTTTAATACAAAACTATCAAATTCCAACAGGCTCTATGATACCTATTATCATGCCTGGAGATAGATTATTTGCAAATAGATTCGTATACGGTGTAAAACTTCCATTTACAGATGGGCTTTTAGGTTATAGACTTCCTAAAATAAAATCACCTCAAAGGGGAGATTTAGTTGTATTTAGAGCGCCTCCTTCTTCTACCTTCGGATGCGAATCTGCTATGCCGTATTATGAACCTTCACCTTTTGTACAGATGTTAAAATTACCTGTAATGATATTTTCGCTTACTCCTTTTAATTGGGACCCAAGATTTTTAGTTGCAGACTTTATAGGTGAAAAACTAACTGGAGGAGAGCATCTTGCACCTGCTAAATTATTCTTTGGACTTAAAGCTGTAGATTTAGATCCTAGAAAAGAGTTTGTTAAAAGAGTAATAGCAACAGCAGGAGAAACTGTTGAAATTAGAGAAAAAAAGATAATTATAAATGGAAATGAAATAGAAGATAAATGGGGTTATTTCTATTATGGGGAAAGAGACTTCGTACCTATTATAGATATATATGGACCTGTTTATGTACCTAAAAAAGGTGATGTGATAATATTTAAAAAGATAGTTGATAGAGAAGATTATTACAATGACCTTAAATCTTTTGAAGTATATATTAATGATAAAATAGTTAGCGATGATATTAAACTATTTTTCTGGATGAATATATATATACCTTATGCAAAAGACAGACCTGATGAATATATATACAATGTACCTGAGGATTATTTCTTTGTAATGGGAGATAATAGGGATCAAAGCTGCGATAGTAGAATGTGGGGACTTGTGCCTTACAGGCTTATTAAAGGGCAGCCTATGATTGCATGGATACAATCAAAAAGACCTGATGATGTGCCTCAAGGTTTCTTTAAATACTTTATTATAAAATAAGTGAATATATATTATGTATAGCCAAATATCAAAAGATACATTAAAAGAATTATTAAAAATTTGGAAAGCAAAAAATATAGAAGATTTGCAAAATAAAACTGATAATATATCTTTAATTTCATATAAGTTCTTTCTTTTAAATAAAGAAGAAAAAGAAATTGTTTATTTTATTATAAAAAATTATGATAAAGAAATCAATTCTATAGATATTGCATATTCTCTTAAATATAGTCAAAAGCAATTACCTATGTTTTTTAATTATGTTGATGATATAAAAAAATCTGGGCTTTTATATCTAAAAATGAAAAGAAGAAAACTTAATGCTAATGATGATACATTAAATTTCTTGCCAAATATAAAAGAATTATTAGAAACAATTATCTTAAAAGAAAACACTAAAAAAATAGAAAATTATATTGATGTTAAATATAATATTACAACATATAAAAAATATCTAAAAAAAATAATATCCATATACGAAAACGGTGGAATAATAGAAAACACAAAAATAAAAATTAGTAATGATGAATTATTAGATTTATGTAAAGCTAATATTGTTACATTATATTTTACAAAAGAAAGTGAAAATACATTTATAGCCATCAATAACATAAATGTATTAAACACTATAGAAAAATCTCTTGAAGAAAATGTTGCTTCTTCTGTTTTTATATACAATCACCTTAATATATTAAATGATATAGAAAACTTTATTTATGAAGTTGATATTCAAAAAATAAATATAGATAATATTAATTTAGAAATTTTTAGCAACAATATAGACTACAGTACAATCATAGATATTTGCTTAAAGCTTGATTTAATAATAATAGATAATAAAGGTTTTATATCGTTAGAAAGTGATAATGTGAAAAAATTCTTGTCATTAAATATAGCAAAAAGAAGAGACACCATACTAAAACAAATATTTAAAAATCATTTAGAATATCAAAATAAAATACTTCAAATATTAGAAAATAATGAGAATATTTCTAAAACCAAATTGCTATTAGAATTAAAAGAAAAAAATACTATATCTCCAGAAATGTATAATAATGTGTTATATACAATGTTTATATTTGGTCTTGTAGAAGCTTCGTTTTATGAAGGAGCTATTATTGCATTAAAAAGCATAAAAGACATAAAAAATAATTCAAAAAAATGTTTTATTAATAGCAATTTTGAAATTACTTTAATTAATCATAATGCTTTTGATGATGATTTTATTTATATGTGCAATTTATATTTTGAGCTTGAAAAAAATGAAAGCGTTTATACTTATAAAATCACAGAAGAGAAAATATTAAAAGCAAAAACCATTATAAATGATACTGAATCCGATTACAGTTTTAATAATTTTTTAAGCAAATTAAAATCTGTATTAGAAGAATATTCACTTACAATACCAAAGCATGTAGAAAGCAATATTAATAGATGGTATGAAAGAGGAATTATATCTTCAATATATGAAAACGTTACTTTGATAAATATAAAAGATAAAGACAAACTTGAAGAGATAGTTTATGAAGCAAACAGGAAAGGAATGAAGATAAAAAAAATTAATGATGAATATGCCATATTAAAATACAATTCTGTAAGCAAAAAGACTTTAACAAAATTTTTAAGACAGAGAAGAATAATAGTAACCTTTTAATTTTTTATATTTAACTTTTTATAAAAGAGAAATATTTTTATGATAGATTATTTAAATAGAGAAACTTATAATTTTTATTTGCCAGAAAATTTAATAGCAACCACTCCAAACTATGAAAGAGACCATTGTAAATTAATGACAATCAACAAAAATACGGGAGAAATAGAACATCAAATTTTCTCAGATATTATTAATTATCTAAACAAAGATGATATATTAGTTCTCAATGACAGCAAAGTAATCCCAGCAAGAATATATGCTAAAAAAAATACAGGCGGTAATGCCGAAATACTTCTTTTAAATAAATTCAATAACAGCGAAGATTTATGGGAATGCTTAATAAAAGGAAAAAATATAAAAGAAAATGATGTGTTATATTTAGATTATAGCCATATAGAAAATATTGGAATAATTGAAGCTTCTATAATAAAAGATAATATATCAACAAAATTAATAAAGTTTTCAAAACCGCTTACTGCAAATATATTAGATACAATAGGTAAAATACCTCTTCCTCCATACATAATACAAAGCAGAAAGAAAAAAGGCGAAGAAGAATATAACGATAAAGATAAAGAGTTCTATCAAAATGTATATGCCAAAAATGAAGGAAGTATTGCATCCCCTACTTCAGGGCTTCATTTTACTAAAGAGCTTTTAGAAAAAATCAAATCTCTTGGTGTTACAATTTGCTATGTTACTTTGCATGTTGGCTTTTCTACTTTTAACCCTATAAAAGAAGAAGACTTAAAAAAACATGTTATGCATGAAGAAAAATTTTCCATACCAAGAGAAACTGCAAATATAATAATAAATGCTAAAAAAGATGGCAGAAGAATAGTATCATGCGGAACAACTGTAGCAAGAGTTTTAGAAAGTGAATATAATGATTTTAGTTTTAATAGATTAGAAGGCTCTACAAATATTTTTATATATCCTCCATACAAGTTTAAATGTATAGATGCTCTCATTACAAACTTCCACACCCCCCACTCTACTCTTCTTGCTATGGTAAGTGCCTTTGCTGGTTATGATAATATTATGAATGCATACAAAATTGCTATAGAAAATAATTATCATTTCTTCTCTTATGGAGATGCTACTTTTTTATATTAATAAGTTAAATGCTTGATTAAATAATATTTTAGTTTATTATAAAAAATAAATTAAAATTATGGATTTTTTATATCATGAATAAATTATTTCTCTTTCCAAACTCTAAAGCAAGAGACAATTATCTTATTAAAGAAAATGGTGAATATTATAGTCTTGATATCACAAATTATAAAACAATATATGAATTCTATAAAAACAGTATAGATAATTTTTTAAAAAAATATTGTCTAAAAAATGATGTTTACTTATTAGAAAAGGCTATCGCTATAGTAA
Source organism: Brachyspira sp. SAP_772 (assembly GCF_009755885.1). Classification (NCBI taxonomy): domain Bacteria; kingdom Pseudomonadati; phylum Spirochaetota; class Spirochaetia; order Brachyspirales; family Brachyspiraceae; genus Brachyspira; species Brachyspira sp. SAP_772. Next base: position 178,809 of record NZ_VYIX01000003.1, read on the forward strand.
ATATGCACTCTGCTATAAATGAGTTCACACAAAAAAATAAAAACTCAATATTATCCAAACAAGTTATCACTTATCAATTGGCTTCAAGTTTATATTCTTTTTTGGAAGAGATTAGTTTTGCTAAGTTGATGTGTAATGAAAATATAATTTTTAATGATGAACATTTAAAAGATATAAATAAAATTATAGAAATATATAAACTTAAAAATACTTCGATTAATGCTATTGATGAATTCGATGCGTTTGAATATTTTATTAACTCAGTAAAAAATAAACAAATAAAAATTAATTATGATGAAATAAATATATATAACTTTGAAAGTCTTCCTCATTTATATAGCATATTCTTAAATACAATACAAACTTATTACAATATAAAAATAAATATATTCTTAGCAGATGAATGCATAAACAACTTTAAACCTTATTTTAAGGATTATAATATAAATCAATATAAAATATCAAATTTTGCAAAATCATTAATAAACAAAAAAAATATAAAAAAAGATGATATAAAATTAATAACAGCATTCGGCACAAAACAAGAAGTTGATACTGTATTAGATGAGATAACAAAATTAATACAATCAGATATTTCTTTAGAAGATATTAATATAATTTACTCTGATGCTGATAAATATCATGACATTCTAGTTAATAGATTAAAAGAATGTAATATTAATTTTAATGAAAGAAGGGGGAATTTTATATGGAAGATGCCTCTTATACCTGTGCTAATGTCTGTATTTACTATACTTGATAAAAAAGAGAAAATAAAAATTGATGTAGAGAATCTAATTAAAATATTATCATCTCCTTTTATTAGTAATAATGAAGAGACAAATAATTATAATATAAGAAACACATTATATGCTAATGAAAAAATAGTAAGTATTATGCCATTAGATGATTTTGTGAAAAATGTAAAAGATAATAAGTTTATATTAGATTTTATAGAACTATTAAAAAAACTCATATATGCCAATACTTATAAAACTATAGCAATAGTTTATATAGAAATATTAAAATTTTTAAAAGTAGATTTAATATTTGATAATAAATTAATTTACAAAGATGATAATATAATTAACATTCATCAAAATGCATTAAGACTGTTTATAGAACTAATACTCAAACTTGAAGCAACAGAAGATGAAGAGAAAATAGATTATTATGATTTCTATTCTGCTTTAAGTACATTAATAGAAGAAAGTTACATAAAAACAGATAAAAGCAAATATGATGCTATAACGTTAAGTAATCTTTATGATGCTAGAGGAATAAAAGTAAAACATTTATTTATATTAGGTATGAATAATGATTTTTTAATGAGAAAGCCAAATACTTTTTTTATGAGCAATAAACTTAGAGAAGAAATTAATAATAAATATAAAAAACATATATTTAATACTCAAAGTTTATTATCTGATATGTATTATAATTTATTTTTAAATATACTCTCTTCATTAGAAGATGATAGTAAAGTTTATTTTTCCTTTAGATTTAAAGATGATGAAGGCAATTTAGATATACCATTTTATTATTTGGAAGATATAGCATCAGAAATTGGAATAAAAGATTTTAATGATATTAACTCTTTTATTTATAGAAAAAACTATATAGCAGATAATATTCACACTTCAAAAGAAAATATGATGAGTTTATTTTTTGAAAGAGAAAATTATAATTTAGAAGAAAAGCATTTGAATAATAATAACAAACTTCCAATTAATATAAAAGAGATTACAAAAAGTGTTTATGATAAAATAAATAAAAATGAATATGATGATGCTAATAACAATGCAATAAAAATAATACAAAATAAATTGTTTGGTAAGAAATCTTGCATTAGTGTAAGTTACTTGCTTAATATAATGCAATGCCCTGCTAAAGTTTTATATAATGATGAATGTAAAATAGAAGCTGTATCATCAACTCCTGTTAGCATAGATAAAATATTAAAGGGAACTGTTTATCATGAAATATTTAATAATTTTTATTCAGAAATAAAAAATAAATATAATGATTTAACATTAAAGCGTTCAGAGTTTGATAATTATAACGATATAGCAAAAGAAGTTATAGAAAATACTATAATGGATAAAAAAGAAATTACTGATGAAAATGATAAAAAAATAATGAGCTATGAAATTAATAATATAATGAAGTATTTTATATCAAATGAAATAGATAATATTGAAGAATATGGATTTATACCATTTGCATTTGAAGAAGATTTTAATAATATTAAAGTTTATTCTTATAATGGATTTGATGTAAAAATTAAAGGTAGAATAGACAGAATAGATTTAAGTTATAGAGATGATAAAACAATAAATGGAATAAGAATTATAGATTATAAAGGAAGCAGCTACAATATTAAAAAAATTGTAAGCTATGATAATTATGATGATATAATCAATAATTACTTACAGCCTTTACTATATTTAAAATATGCTATAGAAGAATATATAATTAAGCAAAATAAAAATATTGATATATTTAAGCAGTTAGAAAAATGCGAATTAGGTTTTAGTATTTATAAAGAAGAAAATGTAGTAAATAAAGAAAATCACTATATAAAATTTGATGATAAGGAAACAATACTTACTATACTTGGATATAACGGAGAAAATGTACTTCATAATTATTTTGATAAGGTATTAAGACATATTGCAGATGGGGAATTAATTTTTATAGCAGGTGAAAATCAATGCAGAGATTGTATATATTATAATTTATGTAAAGAACATTATGTTTATGAGTAATAATTTCATATTTTTGCTATTACTCTAATATTCTCTCCATAAGACCATTTATTAGCTTTGTTTTTATAATCAATGAAAGTTGCATTAGGTATAATTAATGTTTTTAGAGCAAATAAAGAAAAGCCAAAAAAATTATTGAAACTAGGAAAAGAACCTTCTAGTAAGCTTATTTTTAAATCTTCATTATTTTCACTGATATTATAATTATTATATTCGCTTCTTATTATTTTTAAATTTGCACTTTCTACAAATTTAATTAAATTATCCATATTAAAATTAACAATATGCTCTGTATTAAGATATCTCATAAGCATTTCATAAGAACATTCATTAGGCATAGGAGAATTAGGAACCTCTATATATATAAATCCATTCTCTTTAAGCATATTTTTTATTTTTATTAATATCTCTTTAGGTTCTTTAAAATGCTCTATTACATGAGAAAGTATTATAATATCATATTTAGACTCACTCTCTAAAAAGTTTTCTTTCAAATCAATATTATATTTCTTTTTGGCATAAACTCTTGCATTATCATTAAGCTCATATCCAAAAACATTATTATTATTTTTTTTAAATAAACTTAATAATAATCCATCAAAAGCTCCAATTTCGCATATATCTTTATTTTCTAAATCTATAGTTTGTTTGATAAAATTAAATTGAGATAAACTTCTAGCATAACGCATCTTGCTTTTAGCTATTTCAAATAATTTATTTTTTATATTATTATGATATTCATTTTTGTATAATGAGTTAATCTCTTCATTGGTTGGAGAATCTATAAAGTATAAAGAACATTCATCACATTGATAAACGTCTTTATACTCTTTCCAAATATTTTTAATTTCTCCAATTTTTTTATAATGATTGGAAGAACAAACTTTGCAAATATTCGCCATTATTCAAAAGAAAGCTCAATACCGCATTTAGGGCATTTAGTCATATCCTCAGTAATGCTAGAACCGCAGTTAGGACACTCATAAACCTCTATCTCTTCAACAACCTCTTCTGCAATTCCTTCGTAATTTTCATCACTCTCTTCTACAACGCTAACAACCTCTTTAAGTATGTCTATTATATTATTAACAGTTTCCTCATCAAGGTTAGTTTTTTCCATAATATCTTTAGCACTCATTCCATAAAGCTCTTCTATAGAATTAATGCCTCCGTCAATAAGAGTTTTTATTACATCTTTATCTATATCAGTTAATGAATATAAATTACTTATTGTACTATCTTCAGTATTTTCAGTTTCAATAGTAACTTCTTCATTTTCAATATTCTCTTCAATATTTTCAGCAAATATTTGATTTAAAGGAACTATATCTTTTAATAATTCAGGATTTTCTTTAATATCAGTTTCTGTTTTAAGATCAAAAGTATAACCAGTAAGCTGAGAAGCCAATTTAACATTATATCCGCTTCTTCCCAAAGCAAGAGATAATTGATCATCAGGTATAATAATCATAGCCTCTTTTTTCTCAGGGTCTGTAATAATTATTCTAGTAGGTTTAGCAGGAGCAATAGCCTCTGCAATATACTCTCTAATATCTTTAGACCATTTTACAACATCAATCTTCTCGCCTTCAATCTCTTTTATAATAGCCTGTATTCTTATACCTTTCTGACCAATACAAGCACCAATAGGATCAACTTCAGGCTTATTTGATACTACTGCTATTTTTATTTTTAATCCCGGCTGTCTTACAACATTTTTTATTTCTATAGTGCCGTCAGCAATCTCGGGAATTTCTAATTCAAATAATTTTTTAATAAAGTCAGCTTTAGTTCTTGTTAAATATATAGTAGGATGCCCAGACCTATCATTTTCTACCTTGTATATATATGCTCTTATTCTATCTCCTGCAGAATAATGCTCTCTTGGAGATAAATCTTTTTTTAGTAAAACCCCCTCAGTCTTACCTAAATTAACATATATATTTCCTCTGTTTTCTCTTTGAAAATATCCATTTACTAATTGATTTTCTCTTCTTTTAAATTCATTATATATAATATTTTTTTCAAGCTCGGAAATCTTCTGAAAGAAAGTAGTCTTAGCAGCGGTACTCTCTATTCTTCCAAAATCACCAACATGATCAACTAATATTAAAACCTCATCACCTAAATTAATATCACTGTCAAGTTTTTTAGCCTCTTCTAAAGATATTTCCTTTCTATCGTCTTTTACCTCTTCAACTACATTAACTCCTCTATATACTGTAGGATTATTATTATTATCAAAATTAATATGGAAGTTTACATTATCTCCATATTTCTTTTTTAAAGCCAAAATCATAACAGACTCTACAACCTCTTTAAGAAAATCGATATTAATATCTTTTTCTTCAGATAGCATTTGTAGATAAGTACCAACATTTTCAAACATAATTAACTCTCCATTTTTGTTTTTACTAGCAATTTAATCTAGTTTTTATAATATTAGATTTTAATATTTTTATATCAACATTATCATCATTATTTATAATAATATAATCATCTTTAGCTTCTTTTAATATAGCCGTAGTTGTAATATAATTATCATCATCTACTTTGTATTTAATCTTTATAGGCATATCTTCAAAAAGCTCATAATTATCATCAAATTTCCATCTAAACCCAGCAGAAGATACTGTAATAGTATAATCCCCCTCATCATAACCATTATTTTTTATCACTTCTTGAATTACTTTTGTCGCTTCAATACAATGATTATGCGAAACACTCTCTTTCTTCTTAAAAATAACAGCATAAACTTTTTTATTATCTTTTACAGCAAGCACCTTTAAATCTAATAAATAAATATTATGCTTTTCTATTAACTTTTTAGCATTCTCAAAAAGCAATTCTTGATCTATTACTTTCACTTCATTTTTTTTAACAGGTTTAACTTTTTTCTTTTTAGCATCTCTGCCATATTCTTTTTGCCTCTGTGGTCTTCTGTTGTTTTTTTCGCTCATAATACTATACTACTATATATAAAGTGTTAACAAAAAAAGAGGGTCAGTTTTTCCCTTTGGGAGATAAACCAACACTCTTTTATTAAAGTCCTATTGATTATATAATTAATTCTATATCAATAAATATTTTTGTCAAGCATTTTTATTGTTATATGCTTAAATTAAAGATGAGATAAATACTCAGTAACCCTTACAGCTGCCACTGCCCCCTCACCAACAGCATTAGCAACTTGTCTTACAGGTTTAAATACAGAATCTCCGCAAGCAAAAACTCCGTCTATATTAGTAGCCATAGTAGACATATCAACTATAATATGTCCGCTCTCTTTCATAGCAAGACCAGTATCTTTTAATATGCTAGTAGCAGGCTCTTGACCAACAAATACAAATACTCCATCTACAGCCTGTTCATGTATAGAGTTATCTAATACATTTTTTATTTTTATATTAGTAACCTTTCCATCTCCGCAAATCTCATCAATCACACTGTCTAAAACATATTCTACTTTGCCAGTATTAGTTAAATGTTCTATATTAATAGCATCAGCTCTAAACTCTTTTCTTCTATGAACCAAATATATTTTCTTAACAAATCTAGTAAGGAAATAAGCCTCATCAAAAGCACTGTTTCCGCCGCCAACAACAGCAACAGTTTTATCTCTATAAAAAGCACCATCACAAGTAGCACAATATGAAACACCCCTTCCAGCAAAATCTTCTTCGCCCTTAGTGCCTAATTTCTTAGCAAATCCGCCCATAGCAAGTATTATGCTTTTTGTTTGATAAGTTTTTCCATCTGCAGTATAAATAGTTTTTACTTTATCTTTAATATTTTCTATCTTTGTTACTTCATCATAAACTATAGGGTTCTTAGAAAATTTCTCAGCATGCCTTTGCATTCTATCAACAAGTTCAAAAGAACTCATCTCCTCTGGAAACCCTAAGTAATTTTCAACAGTATCGGTACTCATCATCTGCCCGCCAATACCTTTTTTCTCTATAAGTAATGAATTAGTTAAAGCTCTTCCTAAATAAAGTAAAGCAGAAAGACCAGCAGGACCTCCGCCTATAACAATAGAATCATATACATTATTTGACATATATTGAAACTCCTTTTTTATTAGTAATTATTATTATATCGTATTTTTTCAAATTAGTCAAACATTTTGTTATAGTATTATAACTTTTTATAGCTTTTTGAAATGCTTGTTTACATAGGCAATGATTTCGCTTGCATTCGCTATTTCTCTAGATGAATTACCAACTCTAATAAAGAATTTTTCTTCTTTAAGACCTTGCTTATTTGTGATTCTACTATATACAGGCTCTCTGCTTTTACTTATATAAACAATACATATGTCTTTTCCATCTTCTTCAACAAAATCTATTCTAATATTCTCAGCAGAAAAAGCATTACCATAATAAGTTTCAACTAAAGTTCTAAGATGAAGCTCAAAGAAATCTTTATTAGGCTGTCTTAAAGTAGAATAATCATGCTCAAGCCCTATAATTTCTCCATCATTAGTGATACCTATAAAAAGTCTTCCGCCTTCAGTATTTGCAAAAGCTGCAATAGATTTCATTATCACTTCTTCTAAAGATTTATTTATCTTTTCTGTATTGCTGTCATATCTTAAAGTAGACTTAAACTCTACATTTGTACTTTCGCCCTCTTTTATAATGTTTTTAATATTCATATGATTATTTCTCAGGTCTTCTATTATTTTTACATAATGAACAGAGAACATCACTATTAAACCTATTGTAAGGACTACAAATATAACAAAGAAAAGTACAATAGGTACTTGTATTCTATTTATTAAAGACTTTTCTGGAATTATAATTCCTATTTCAACATTGTTTTCAGATACGCTAAAATTGCCCTTATATCCCCAATAATGCTTATTATTGTAAATTACTTTAGCTATATCTTCATTTTCATCTTTTTGAAACTCATAATTAAGCATATCTGCTATTTCAACAAAGTCCATAGGGTTTTCATTGGTATTAGATAAAGATACAGGGAAAATTATTCTGCTGTTTCCTGTAACCAAATAAGCATATATATTATTCATATTTCTTATATCTAAATTATCAAACTTCACATTAAACTCTGAAATATATTCAAAAGCAACATTTTCACTAGCAATATAAATTAAATGTATATAAGGCTTACCATCTTTTACATAAAAAGAGTCTATACTAAGCTGTTCTAATGGTATTGCGGAGTATTTTTGCATATTATTCGTGGCAATAGTGCCTTGAACCTTATAGCCATTACCTGATTTAGTAATAGACATATAACTATCACCAAATTGCATAGCTGCCTTTTCTATAAATGTATGCTTTGGGAAAAAATTAGTTATTAAAACCTTATAAACTTCAGGAGCTTGATTAATTATATCAAATATAGGTGTCATTTGCATAGAAAAATAGTAGGTTGGGTAATATATTTTTGAATATTCTTCTACTACACTATTTTTTACATCTTGAAAAAGAGACTTAAAGAAAAACTTTACAGGTACAGGACTTCTCATTTGAAAATATATAAATCCTGCTACAGATAAAAACAGAAATACTAATACAAAATCTCTAAGTATCTTATTACGCAATTCAGATTTCGAGATAAATCTTCCAGATATTATTTTCATGCCATATCCATAGTACCTATTTTTCTTATCATTACACTATAATAACATAATATAATTATAATATCAACACATAAACAACATATAAAAAAATAATAAAAAGTCAATACATAAATATTATAATATTTTATGATGCAGTTTTTACAATTCTTTTAAAAATATAATTAGTATTTTGATTTTCAAATTCTCTATTAGGGTTATAATAGTATAAATTTATGCTTTTATCTACATTAAATAGTATATCCGCTCTATAATTAGTATAATTAGCTCCTGAAACTTCATTATTATAACTAGCAAATGATGTTGTATCTTTTATATTTAAATCATGTCTTAATACAATAAGTTCATCATATCCATAGCTTTGAAAATTATCAGAATTTGTCATAGCCATGAAGCCCATTAATGTAGACGTAGGAACTTCTGTGTAAATACCAGCTAAAGTATAACCTCCTAACAATGAAGAATTAACAGGATTTTCTACAGGATCTGGATATATTCTTACTAAGCAAACACCTCTAAATTTTTTAGAAATTGTTTTTGTAATTATATTAGTTCCATTTTCTTGTTTTTCTTCTGTTTTCATAATATTTAAATTAGTATCGAAAGTATAATAAATATTATTTTCAGCAGTTAAAGATTCATTAACATTACGCAATTCAAATTTAGGTTCTTTAGTTTCAGAGTCTATTATCATGTTGTAATAATATATAAGCATATCGTAAGTATCTGATATTCTATATTTGTTTGTTATAATAGTGTCATTTATCAATATAGAAACATCATAATAACCATATCCTGAACCAGAATTTATACCATTGTTTATATTACCGTCATCTATATTACCATCGTCTATATTGCCGTCATCTATATTATCACCATTATCTGCTGTAGGAGGATAAGATAGCATAGATGATGGATTTTGTTTGCAAGAAATAAATATAAATAAAACAAATAAAATTAATACTCTTTTAAACATAATATACCCCAAAATTACATATAAAAATTACATATATACTATTATAATCATATTAAAATCTATTTCAACGAAAAACATAATTTAATATAAAAAAATATGGAAAATATATTTATAATTGCAAAAAAATATTTTTTGTTTTATCATATATTAATTATTTTTAAGGGGTTAATAAAGTATGGATTATAATGAGAAACTATATAATGTATTTTCAAACAAAGAGCATAGATTAGAATCTTGGATGGCTGCAGTATTTTCTAAAGAATATGATCATAATGTAACTATAGATGAGCTTAGAGATATTTTAGCAGAAGAAAACAATTTTATAGTTACAGAGTTAAAAGAGGTAGAAAAAGAAGACTATATAAGAGAAAACTCCAAATGGGAAGTAATACTAAAAGCAGAATATGTAGAAGATTATGAATGCAATGATTGCAGTGAAGAATGCGATGATGATTGCTGCGGCAAAGGACATGAATGCTCTCATAATCATGAAGAAGAACATAAGTGCTCATGCGGACACAACCATGAAGAGCAGCATCAATGCTCATGTTCTCATGATCACGAAGAAAACCATCAATGCTCTTGCGGCAATCATGATAAAGAAATAAAACAAAATGATGAGCTTACATTCTACATAGCTCTAATAGATGCCAAAACTGTAACTGAAAATGTGCCTGAAATATTCTCGGTTAATACAATAACAGAAGAAAATTATAAAGAGGCACTAGAAGTAAATTATGCCATACATATATCAACAGTATTTCAAAATTATCCCCTTACAGACTATCAAAGACAATTACAATTATTAAATAGCATAGTACCAGATGCATCATTATTTTTAGATATGTCTTGCTCTAAAGCACATTCTGGAGATTGGCTTGCATACACTTCAACTTTCTCGCTTTTGCCTTCATTAGACTACCTTTATACTATTCATGCCGTATATGATGATGATAAAGACCCAAACAAAGTAGAATATTGGTTTCATACGCATGGTTTATATAGAGCTGGGGTTATAGAATTAGAGATAGTTGGTGTTGAGGATCCTAATGCTCATTATGGAGAATTATTAAGCACAGTAGCAAAACTATTTATAGAGAGAGGGGCACCTGAAAAAGGTTTTAAATTTACTCCTGCTTATGGTGTTAGTGTTTGCTGGCTTCCTTGGCAAGAGGCTTTAGAAAAACTTAATATTGACAAAGATTTCTCAGGTAGCTATAAAGACAGAAATGATAATATACATAATACTCCTTCTGGTGTATTAGTGGCTATAGATGAAAAAGGTAATTATCATACTATGGACTACTATAAAGATAAACTTACAGATAATCCTATTTTTATGCTTAGCAATTTTGAAACTGCTATAATGAGAGAAGCTGCTTTTGAAAAAATTGAATATTTTATAGAGCTATTATCAAAGAAAAAGAAAGATGAAGATATTTCATTTTTAGTAAAATTGGGTTATGCCAAAGAAGATGAAGACCCTAATGATTTAGAGCATTTATGGTTTGAGGTTCATGATTTTACTGATGATGGATATTTTGATGCAACATTACTAAACGAGCCTTATAAAGATTTGAATATGCATGAGGGGGATAGAGGAAAGCATAGTATAGATAATCTTACAGATTGGATAATATACTATAAATCTATACAATATGACTCTAAAAATATATATTTATTATTTGAAGATTAAATTTATAATTTCTTGACCTTATAAAGAAATAATGATATCATTAATATTATAAAATAATAAAAAATAGCTTATTTTTATATATAAAAAATGAAAGAAAAAATTATTTGTCTATCTTTTATTTTGTTGGTTTTTTTATTTGGTATTATAATTAATGCTTTTTATAATAATAATACCAAAACTAAAAAATATATAAAAGTAACTATGAAAGGTGCTGTAAGACATTCGGGAGTATATTTTTGTGAATATGGTTCTTCTTTCGCTAAAATAATTGAAACAGCTGGAGGAATCACACAAAGAGGATATTTGCCTGAAGGATTAGATTATAATATGCCTATTACAAATGATATAATTATAAATATACCAACTAAGTATTATAGCATTAAGAAAAATACTGAAGGGAGATAAAATTGAAATTAAATAATTCAAATATTTTTGATGATAATAATGATATCTCTCTCGATGAATATGATATAGATTCTCTTGCAGATAAAAGCATAGAAATTAATGAAAACAATTTTCCTACTGTATCTATAGGTACTGAATCACCAACTATACATAGCTCTATAATAGATGATAATATAACTTCTACGGCAGATGAAAATATAGAAGTAGAAAATAATAATCAAGAAACTGTAGAGGCTTATACTGATGAAGAAAATAGAGCATATAATGAAATAGAAAGCAATATTGGAATATCTGAAGATGAATTGAATGCTGTAAGTGATGTTGATGATTTTAATTTGGAAAACCATTTTCAAAATATAAACAATAATGATGAAACTGTATCGGCCTACACTGATGAAGAGAATCAAGCATATAATGAAATAGAAAGCAATGTTGGAATATCTGAAGATGATTTGAATGCTATAAGCGATGTTGAAGATTTTAACTTAGAGAGTTTTTTTGCTAATAGTGCCTCTAATATAGAAGATACATTAAACAATATTGAAGAAGAGCCTATAAGCGAAGTTATTAATATAGATGAAGATTCTGAAAGTAGTTCTTTAGAAAATGATAATAGTATAATAGAAAGTATTGATGAAAATAATAATACTGACATCATTGAAGAAAATAGTAACGATACACTTGAAACTACTGTTAATGATGAAATAAATAGTATTTTAGATAATTATTTGGAATCTGAAAATACTGAAAGTTTTGAAAGCTCTGAAAACAATGATAATTTAGAAAATATAGAAATTGAAGAAAATACTGATAACTCTGAAATAGATAATGAAGTAATTGATGAGTTAGAAAAGTTAGATGATTTAGTTGAAAACTTAGAAAATTTAGAAAACTCAGAAAATACACAAGATAATGATAATATAGCTGATATAGTATCACAAGGTTTAGCTGAAATAGAAAATCTTGAATATGCAGAAAATAATTCTTTAGATGATGATAATAGTGAAGTAGAAATTGTTGAAGAAGATAATTATATCGATGAAAATGTTGAAGATAATATTGTAGATAATGCAATAGTAACCGAAGAAAACAACACGTTTGAAACAACAGTCAATGATGAAATAAATAGTCTTTTATGTAATTATTTGGAATATGAAAGCAATGATAATTTAGAAAGCATTGAAATAGAAGAGAATATTGACAACTCTACTATAAATAATGAAATAGATAATGAAGTAATTGATGAGTTAGAAAAGTTAGATGATTTAGTTGAAAACTTAGAAAATTTAGAAAACTCAGAAAATACACAAGATAATGATAATATAGCTGATATAGTATCACAAGGTTTAGCTGAAATAGAAAATCTTGAATATGCAGAAAATAATTCTTTAGATGATGATAATAGTAAAGTAGAAATTGTTGAAGAAGATAATTATATTGATGAAAATAATGAAAGTGTTGAAGAGAATATTTTAGACAATGCAATAGTAACAGAAGAAAATAATAACATTTTCGAAACAACTGTCAATGATGAAATAAATAGTCTTTTATGTAATTATTTAGAATATGAAAGCAATGATAATTTAGAAAGCATTAAAGAAGATAATATTGACAACTCTACTATAAATAATGAAATAGATAATGAAGTAATTGATGAGTTGGAAAAGCTAGATGATTTAGTTGAAAACTTAGAAAATTTAGAAAACTCAGAAAATACACAAGATAATGATAATATAGCTGATATAGTATCACAGGGTTTAGCTGAAATAGAAAATCTTGAATATGCTGAAAACAATTCTTTAGAAAATGATGACAGTGTAGTAGAAATTGTTGAAGAAGATAATTATGTTGATGAAAATAATGAAAGTGCTGAAGATAATATTTCAAATAATACAATCGAAGAAAATACTCATAATATTGATGTGCCTGATATTGATGATGTTGATTATATAGATGAATCAAATTATATTAATGAAAATAATAATCAAGATGATGTTATAGAATTATCTGGAAATGAACTTGATTTAATAACTAAAGATGAAAATATTGAATATAAATATATACAAAATAATAACAATAAAGAGTATATGGATATGAATAAAATAAAAAAAGATATAGAAGAATTAGAAATAGAAGAACTATCTAATGAAGAAAATAATATATATAGTAATCAAATATCGGATGCTGATGAGAATGAAGCTTATGATTTAACAGATGAAGAAGTGAGTATGTATAAAGACTATATAGAGAATAATGAATTAGATGATAATGATCTTTCTAATGAAGAAATAGACATGTATAAAAGCTATATAGAAGGCAGAGAATATACAAATACTTCAGAAAATATTGATAATGCAGAAGATACCAATAAAGAAAAAGACATTAATGAACTAACAGAAGAAGAAATAAATATGTATAAAGACTATATAGAGAAAGATGGGTCTGAAAATAAAACTGATGATTTAACAGATGAAGAAGAATTAATGTATAAGACTTATATAGAAAATATAGGTTCTGATAGTTCTGATAATATTGTAGAAGAAGATAATAATATAATAAACGATAATTTATCTAACACATCTATTAAAAAAGAAGAAATAAATAGTAATGTAGTAGAAACAGCTCAAAACATTCAAGAAGAAAATAAGATAGAAGAAGAGAAGAAAGAAGAAGATAGTAATGACTTTTTAGCTAAATTAAAGCAAATGAATGAGGAATATAGAAAAGAAAAAGAAGAAAATAAAGAAGAGGAAATTAAAGAAGAAGATAGTAATGATTTTTTAGCTAAATTAAAACAAATGAACGAGGAATATAGAAAAGAAAAAGAAGAGAAAGAAAGAAAAGAAGAGAAAATTAAAGAAGAAGATAGTAATGATTTTCTAGCTAAATTAAAACAAATGAACGAGGAATATAGAGAAGAAAACAAAATAGAGGAAGAGAAGAAAGAAGATAAAATTAAAGAAGAAGATAGTAATGACTTTCTAGCTAAATTAAAACAGATGAATGAGGAATATATAAGAGAAGAAGAGGAAAAAAAAAACGAAAAACTGACTAAAAAAAAAGCTGAAGATATAGAAGAAAGAGCAAATGATGATATTTTGACAGGAAATGATGAATCAGAAGCTCCAACAGCAGGGGATAACACTCTAATAGGCGACGACGAAACTGAAGAAACTATAATAGACGAAAACACTCTAATATGCGATGATGAAACTAAAGAACATACAATAGATGAAAACACTCTAATAGGCGACGACGAAACTGAAGAAATTATAATAGACGAAAACACTCTAATAGGTGATGACGAAGAAGAAACAGCAGTAGATGACAATGCTTTAATAGCTGTAGACGAGATAGAAGAAAATATAAAAGACAATTCTCCAATAGATAGCGATGAAGTAATAATTGATGAAAATGCTCTAATATGCGACGATGGAACTGATGAACCAATAATAAATGATAATGCTTTAATAGGCAACGATGAAACTGAAGAAATAAAAATAGATGAAAACGCTTTAATAGGCGATGACGAAACTGAAGAAATTAAAATAGATGAAAACACCATAATAGGTGATGATGAAAAAGAAACCCAAATAGAAGATAACACCATAATAGGCGACAACGAAACTGAAGAAACTATAATAGACGACAATACTCTAATAGGCGATGACGAAACTGATGAATCTACAATAGACGAAAATACTCTAATAGGCAACGATGAAAATGGTGAACCTACGATAGACGACAATATCCTAATAGGTGATGACGAAGAAGAAACAGCAGTAGATGACAATGCTTTAATAAATGTAGACGAGATAGAAGAAAATATAAAAGACAATTCTCCAATAGACAGCGATGAAGTAATAATTGATGACAACACTCTAATAGGCGCAGATGAAAATGATGAACCTACAATAGACAACAACACTCTAATAGGTGATGACGAAGAAGAAAATATAATAGATGAAAACACTCTAATAGGTACTGACGAGATAGAAGAAAATATAAAAGACAATTCTCCAATAGACAGCGATAAAGTAATAATTGATGATAATGCTCTAATAGGTTATGAAGAAGAAGAAATAGCAGTAGATGATAACACTCTAATATGTGATGATGAAACTGAAGAAATAAAAATAGATAAAAACGCTTTAATAGGTGATGACGAAAAAGAAACTACAATAGATGATGACACTTTAATAGGCAACGACGAAACTGAAGAAACTATAATAGACAACAATACTCTAATAGGCGACGATGAAACTGAGGAACAAATAATAGATGACAACACTCTAATAGGTGATGATGAAACAGATGAACCTACGATAGACGACAATATCCTAATAGGTGATGATGAAGATGAACCAATAATAAACGACAATACTCTAATAGATGATGATGAAACAGATGAACCTACGATAGACGACAATATCCTAATAGGTGATGATGAAGATGAACCAATAATAGACGAAAACACTCTAATAGGCGACGACGAAACTGAAGAAATTATAATAGACGACAACACTCTAATAGGTGATGATGAAACAGATGAACCAATAATAGACGACAACACTCTAATAGATGATGATGAAACTGAAGAAACTATAATAAACGACAATACTCTAATAGGTGATGATGAAAAAGAAACCCAAATAGAAGATAACACCCTAATAGGCGACGATGAAACTGAGGAACAAATAATAGATGACAACACTCTAATAGGTGATGATGAGATAGAAGAAAATATAAACGATAATTCTTCAATAGGCAGCAATGAAGTAATAATTGATGATAATGCTCTAATAGGTGATGATGAAGAGTTAGAAGAAATAGTTGAAGATAATCTAGCAAAATTAAATGAAATTATGGAATTAAATGCTGTTAATCAAGTAAAAGATTCCGATTTAAGTATTATGGAACGTCTTATATCAGGACAAAATGATGAAGATGGCCATGAACTTATACATATAGATGATAAAAAAAATATAAATAATAACAACAAAAATAAAAAATCTGTTGAAGAATATGATGAAACAGATAAACTTCTAACAAAGGAAAATACTATGTCTGAAGAAAAAGAATTATATGAAACAGAAAAAAATAATATAGAGACAAATGTAAAAGTAGAAGATGAATTCAGCCTTAATGAAGATACAGAAAAAAAAGAAAATACAGGATACAACCCTAATGAAGATTTTGACGGGGAAATAAGTCAATTAGATTTAGACTTTGCTATAAAAATGTTTGAAGCAGAAGAAAATATGAACAGTGAAATGGAGTGCTGCAGTAAAAACGATTTACTATTATCAGAAAGCGAAATGAATAAATTCAAAAAATTATTTTTCTACTTTAAAAATATAGTAGAGAAAATGCCTCCCGAATTTTTAAAAGACTTCTCTAAAACAGAATTCTATGATGCTTATTCTTCTTTAAGCAGAAAATTTGATGATTAAGCTTTATCTTTAAGCAAAACGATATCTTCACCTTCTAATTCTTTTATTCTTACAGATATATATTGATCAGCAGGTACATTTAAAGCAAGTCCAACATAATTTGCAGACAAAGGAAGTTCTCTTCCAAATCTATCAACCAATACAAGCAAAACAACCCTCTGCGGCCTTCCATATTCAAATAAAGCATTCAAAGCAGCCCTAATAGTTCTGCCAGTATAAAGTACATCGTCTACAAGAAGAATAGTCTTTCCTGTAATATCAAAAGGTATATCAGTTTCTTTAATTTCAGGGAATTCAGACAAAGTAGATAAATCATCTCTATAGAGGTTAATATCGATTGCACCTATAGGTATATCTATATTTATTCTCTCTTCTATAAGTTTTTTAAGTCTAACAGCCAAATAATCGCCTCTTCTTCTTATGCCAACAATAGAAAGTTTATCCATATTTTCTTTCTCAATTACTTCAGCAGCAAGTCTTGGAAGCACTTTTTCATAATCTTCGGCTTTTAATAAAACTCTCATAAATATACCCCCTTTTTATTTATCATTAAAATACTAGCTTGATTATAATATTAAAGTAAAAAAAATCAATATAATAATTTTTACATTTTATAAAAAAAATATGTTAAGTATTTTCCTAGTTTACCGATTTTTAATGTAGATACAGTAATAACAAAGTTAACATAAGAGTTGATTATTTATTTTACTGTTATATAATAAAAGGTATTATTAAATATTTAATTAAGCGAGGAATTTTATATGGCAGAACAAGAAGAAAACTTAGAATTAGAAGAAGGCGAAGAAGAGGAACAAAACGAAGCTCAAGCAAAGAAAAAATTCACTTTAAGCCCGATGATAATAAAAATACTAATGATAGTGGCTGCCATTTTAGTAGTTGCTTTAATATCTGGACTTATAGCATTTTTTGTTTCTAAGAGCGTAGGAAGAGCTGCAGGAGTAAATGCTGGTGTGGTAGATGGTATGATTAAACAGCCGCCTCCAACATATTTTGCTATTACTCCAGAGTTTAATGTTAATACTGCTGATATGGATGTTGCAAGATTTGTTAGAGTAAGCATAGTATTGACTTACACTACTAATGTTAAGCAATTAGCAGTAGAGCTTCCAGAGAGAGGATATATGATAAGAGATAGAATATATTCTTTGATAAGTTCTTATACTTATGATCAATTAAGAACTAATGAAGGAAGAGAGCAATTAAAGGCTGATATTAAACGTGAAATAAACAGTATGTTAAAAAACGGACAAATAGATGATATATTATTTGATAGTTTCTTGTTGAGTTAATGAGTTAAAATAAAGTAAAGGATAATAGTATGACAGAAGTATTGTCACAAAGTGAAATAGATGCATTATTAAGTGCTATATCATCTGGTGAAGTGTTGGATAATATTGATACTAAACGTGTAGAAGTAGAACATAGAAAGATTAAGATTTACGACTTTAAGCGTCCTGACAAATTCTCTAAAGACCAAATAAGAACGCTTCAAATGATGCACGAAAACTTTGCACGTGTTACTACAACTTCATTATCAGCTCAGTTAAGAACTTTAGTAGGTATTCACGTAGCAAGCGTAGACCAGCTTACTTATGAAGAGTTTATAAGAAGTGTAAGCAATCCATCTACTTTGGCTATTGTGAGTATGGACCCTTTAAAAGGAAGTTCTATTTTAGAGATTGACCCATCTATTACTTTTACTATTATAGATAGGTTGTTTGGAGGAGCTGGAGAGAGTCCTAAAAACTTAAATAGAGAATTAACAGATATTGAGTTGTCTGTTATGGAAGGTATTATAGTAAGAATATTGGGTAACTTAAGAGAGGCTTGGTCTCAGGTAATAGACTTAAGACCGCGTTTAGGTTCCATAGAAACTAACCCTCAGTTTGCTCAGATGGTTAGCCCTAATGACATGGTTGTACTTATTACTTTAGAAACAAAGGTTGCGGATGTTGAAGGTATGATGAACTTTTGTATACCTTATATTACTATTGAACCTATACTTTCTAAATTCTCTGCTCAATATTGGTATGCTTCAGTAAGAAGAGGAAGTACTAGCGAAAACTTAAAAATTATTAAAGAAAAATTACAAAATATATATGTTGAAACTTCGGCTGAACTTGGTTCTATGCAATTACCATTATCAGACATTCTTAATTTGCAAAAGGGCGATGTTGTTAAGTTTACAGAAACTAAGATTACTGACCCTGTGATATTCAAGATTGGTACTAGGAAGAAATTCTTATGCCGTCCGGGTATATCTGGAAGCAGAATGGCTGTACAGCTTACTGGTGTTATGGATGGCGAAACTGATATCACCGAAGATGATTTATTAAAAGAGGAGGATTAAGGTTATGATGAGTGACGGTGCATTATCTCAAGATGAAATAGAAGCTTTGCTTAAAGGAAGTGAAGATGCTTTTGGCGGCACTGACAGCACTTCAGCATCTGCTGGAAACGGCAATAATGTAGATAAGCAGCTTTTTAATGAGGCAGCGAAAATCATAGCAGATAATCAAGCTTATTCATTATCTTCTATTTCTACAAAGACTGTGTCCATCACAAATATTACTACAACTGTTGGAGATGTAAGTAATTTGCATCAGATGCTTTCTGGTAAAGTGATAGAAGCAAAAGTATCATATACTGGCTCAGCTAATGGTAATGTTTATTATTTTATGGATGAAAAAGAGGCTTTAACTATAGCTTCTCTTATGACTGGTCAGGCTGAGACTGATTTGAATGATATGGTAGCTCAAGTATTAAAAGAAGCTTTCTCTCAAATGATTGGGGTTTCTGATAGTGCTTTAACTTCTAAGTTTGGAGGAAACTTTACTAATGCTCCTGTAGAAACTAGTGTATTGGATGATGCTGCTTCTATAAGCATTGCTGGACCTTTAGCTATAGTAAATGCTTCTCTAAGTATAGATGGAGAAATAGATAACGCTCCTTATATATTTGCTTTTGAATTGCCTGTTTTACAAGCTATTTTATCTAGTGCTGCAAAAACTGCTTCTAATACAAATGCTTCGGCTGCAAATGGCAATAATGGTGCCCAAGCTAGTGATAACGGCAAACAACTTGGTGTACAGCATGCAGAATTTAATTCTTTAATGCCTGCTTCTGATGTTCAAGGTACTGGTAACATTGGTCTTTTGATGGACGTTACTATGAACATGACCGTTGAACTTGGAAGAGCTACTATGACTATTAAAGATATTTTAGGTCTTGGTGAAGGTTCTATAATTGAGCTTCAAAAGTTAGCTGGCGAACCTGTGGATTTGCTTGTTAATGGAAAATTAATCGCTAAGGGCGAGGTTGTAGTTATAGATGAAAACTTCGGTGTTCGTGTAACTGATATCATTAGCCCTATGGACAGATTAAGAAACAAATCTAAATAAGAGATAAGATTTAATTAAACATAAATACCTTTTTATAACGGAGTTTTTAAAAGCTCCGTTTTTTATTTTTAAAGTATATCTAAGCGAGTATGTTTTGTTGTATATATTTTTAGCTTTGTATGTTTGGAATATGTATTAATACAAAATAATACCAACTTTTTAAGCTAAGAAATGCAGTTCTTTTGGTTCTTTTATACCAATACCGAAGGCACTTCCTACGGTCGTACCGAGTAGGTGCCTATCGGCAAAAGAACTGGGGGTGCGGGGGCTAGTCCCCGCAAATAATTAAAATAAAAAAGTTAAAAATATTAGTATATATTAAAACTATTATTTTCTATCAATTTTTTGTTGTTCTTTTTCCCGCAGCTCGCGGTGCGGACTTCGTCAAAAGAACCAAAAAGTGCAAGTTTGTTGGCTTTATTATTTAATACATATTTTAATATGTATTAAATAATTAACATTTTCATCTTTATCAAAAAAATATATATATATTGAAAAATATAGTTGTTTAGGTATGTACCAAAAATTGCTATCTTCTTATTCTCACAAAATTGCTGTGAGTGAAATTATCATCTATATCTAAAACTATTAACATTCTATCTGCTTTTTTCCAATAATTCTTATCAAACGACATTCTAAAACCAATACGCTGACCTACTGGAAACATTACATTATAAAACTTGTCATTACCTGTAAAGATAAGATCTTTATTATTATATAATGATACACTAGCTTTTAATTCTTCTATTGTACTTGAATTGGTATAATTAAAATTATTAACTTCTATAGTGGCTACTACAACTTCACTATTGCTTGAATCTATATTATTAATTTTACTAGTAATAGGAGCTCTAAACTTTCTAAAAAACTCTATATTATCAAATAGCCCAGCCCTATTTGCAAAGAATAATACTACTACAATAGTGAGAAACCCTCCATAAAGAAGCATAAACCATCTCTTAGAAAATACATTTGAACTTCTTGGTATTTTAGGCATCTTTGGAGTGTGCGGAGGTTTAGTATTATAAAACTCTAACTCTGGTTTTTTGGGGTCATATACCTCTCTTGACAATTTACATCATCCTCTTTAATATTTTTGACTGAAAATAAGCAACATCTTTTGGCTGAACAGAATCATTGCCTAATTTTTTGCTAGCCTCTAAAAAACTTTTTGATTGTAATATTAATGCTAACTTTGAAGCTTCAAGCATTTGTAATTTTCTTGCTAAAAAAGCTCCAACAAAACCAGCTAATACATCTCCCATTCCAGCTTTACCCATAGAAACTGTAGGGTTATAATTTATATATATATCATCATCATTCATCAAGAAACTAACAGCGTCTTTTAATATAATATTAGCCTTAGTACTTTCTCTAAACTTTCTTAAAGCATTATAAGGATTAGTTAAAGCTTCTATATGATTAATTCCTGTAAGCTTTTCAAACTCATAAATATGAGGAGTAAGCAAAAAGTTACTACCTAATTCTGATAAGGTGCTTTGAAACATCAAATATAAAGCATCAGCATCTACAACTGTAGGAATATTTATTTGCTTTAGTATAGAATTAATAAAAACCTCTGTAGACATATCTCTACCAATACCAGAGCCTATTATACAAGCATCACTTTTATTTATATCTTCTACAATATATAAATCATCTGCTGTAAAACATTTATTATCATATTCTCCAACACCTATAACAACAATCTCAGGCATATCTATCATTACAGCATTTCTAACAGTTTCTAATATCGCCTTAGGAACATAAAGCCTAATATATCCTACCCCACTCCTATAGGCAGCTTTAGCAGATAGTATGCAAGCTCCTGTATATTCATAGCTTCCGCATACTATGGCAAGTTTTCCCTGCTCCCTCTTAGAATAAAAAGCATTTCTTACTATCTCTATGTTTTCATCATAATCTATTAAATTGGCAACATATGGAGCCTCATCTAATATACTCTCTGGAAATATTGACTTTATTATAAATAAATCCCCAATATATTCTCTAGTGTTATATAAAAACATAATGTCTTTAGCAAAACATACAGTATAAGTTTCATCTGCCTTAAAACAACTATTAGAACTATCATCAATCTTTGAATATAATCCAGAAGGTATATCTATAGCTATTCTTATTATATTTAAATCATTTAAACTATCTACTAACAGTTTTTGTATACCGCCTAAAGGTCTTTTTCCGCCTGTGCCGAATAATGAATCTAAAACTATATCATTTTCTTCTATCAAATCAATAGCTTCATAAACATTCTCTTCACTTCCCAAATACTTTATTTCAACATTCATTGATTTTAATATATTGAAATTAGCATAAGTGTCTTTATTAACTTTATCTAAATTGCCGGTAATATAAACATTTACATTATATCCATTTTTTATTAAATATCTAGCAACAGCAAAACCATCTCCCCCATTGCCTCCAACAGATGAGAATATATGAACAAAATGATTATTAAGTGTTTCAGCATATCTCTCTTCCAACAAATTAAATATATCTAAAGCTACATGCTCCATCAAAAGTATAGATGGAATTTTTTCTGTTGTTTTTTTATCTATATTTATTAGCTCTTCTGTTGTTACTACCTTCATTTAGATATCCTTATATTTTATATTATTTTTTTATTTTGTATTATCTAATTATTGCTATAAATGAAGATATAGGATTTCTTGTAATTTTATTATATCTGCTCATTTTATACAAAAAATCATTAAACCCAGAATGTTCTGATAATATTTTTGTATATGTTTCATTGGATATTGAATTAGTATTATCTTTAAAAACTTTCACATCATAATAAGCAGCTAATTTTAATGACCACATAGCATGATTATATTTTTTCCCATTTTGCAAAACAGGAAAAACTTTAATAAAAGATTTTGATAAGCTAGTTTCAAATTTTTTTAAATCATCTACATTACAAAAATTGGGAAGCAACTTATAAGTTACTCTGCTTCCTTTTTTTATGGGGGTAATTATATTGTAATTATTATAAACAGATATAATGGGCCAATATGTAGAATTTCCATAAACCTCTTTAGCTATATCCCAATAATACATATTGTTTGATACAGTATAAGATAAATTAGCAGTTTTTACATTTGTAAAATATCCATTTACAACATCAGATAACTTTTCATTATCCACATTGCTGCTTCCATTGTTATTGTTCTTTGAAAAAATCATAAAAAGAATAACAACAAGAATTATTATTATCATTGCTATTTCTACTATTAATATCAATGGATTATTTTTTGTTTCTTTCTTTTCTTTAGCTTGTTTTGCTGGTTTATCAGATTTTAGTTCTTTATCAGAAATATTTGACAAAGATAGAAGCTCATCTTTGCTGTAATCTTTCATTTCTAATTTATTTTCATTAGTAAGAGCAGCTATTTCATTAAAGAATTTATTATTAACTCTATTAACAAAAACAGCATCAGGATT
Source organism: Brachyspira sp. SAP_772 (assembly GCF_009755885.1). Classification (NCBI taxonomy): domain Bacteria; kingdom Pseudomonadati; phylum Spirochaetota; class Spirochaetia; order Brachyspirales; family Brachyspiraceae; genus Brachyspira; species Brachyspira sp. SAP_772. Next base: position 202,602 of record NZ_VYIX01000003.1, read on the forward strand.
AAAAGCAACATACCCTTTATTGTAGAAGAAAGTACCAAAATTATCTATATAAATACTTTCATTATGATCAACTAAATGTCTAATAGTTTCAAACACAGCTTCACAAAATTTCTTCTTTTCTAATCTCTCATTAACATCATCAATCTTAGATATAATGCTGTAAAGTGAAGCATCAAACCCCATATCAGCACTTCTAAAAGCTATATTATAATTCTTGTCAATAAATATATTTCCAACTTCATAAATAAAAAATATTTTCTTCTCCAATACCAAAGAAGTAATATCTTCAAATAGATTATTAATTTCATCTTTAACAAAATTTCTATCTAAACTTTTTTTAGCAGAGCATAATCTATCTACTAATTTATTATAGCCCAAATACTTATTTTTGATATTTTGAATCTTCATCTCAACCAAATAAACTAAAGTTCTATCTTTTTCAAAGTTCACATATCCATCATCATGAAAAAAAGTACCAAAGTTTTCTATATATACCTTCTCTCCGTTATCAACTAAATGTCTGATAGTTTCAAAAATCATTTCATATAGTTTCTTTTTAATGGCTCTATTTTTTACAGTATCATATTTTTCTGTTATGGTATTTAAAGAAGCATCAAAAGATATATCAGCACTTCTAAATATAATATTATAATTTTTATCTAAATATATATACCCTAACTCGTACATATAAAAAACTTTATTATTTAAAACATACGGAGTTATACTAGAAAATAATTCATTAATAAGTTTGTTGATTTCAGTTTTTGTGGTTCTTAATCTTGAAGATAATCTATCAATTAATATACCATTTGTACTAAACATAACTACCCCTTAATTAAACATAATAAAATTATATATTAATTTAAAATAAAAAAAAGCCTAATTCTATAATTTTATCAAAAAATCAGGCTTTTCAATTTTTTATTTTATTGGCTTATTATAGATATTCTTGAAGCCATTCTTTTAATTGAGCTTCGTTTTTCATTCCTTCAGCTCTCTTAACAACTTCACCATTTTTGAAAACCATAAGTGTTGGTATAGATTGAACACCGTATTTAGCTGCTATCTCTTCTGCTTCATCAACGTTTACAGCAGCAAAATTCATTTTATCAGAATTAGCATCTGCCACTTTGTGTAAAACAGGTGTTTGCATTTTGCAAGGTCCGCACCATTCTGCAAAAAAATCTACCAAAGTTGCTTTATCTGATGATATTGCACTTTCAAAATTACCTGAGTTTAATTCTTGTACTGACATATTAATAATCCCCCGTTAATGATATTTAATGTTTGTATAATCTAAACATAATTTTAATAAATGTCAATAGAATTATGTTACTTTTAAAAATTTAATTAACATAACTACATATTTATATACAATTTAAAATATTTTTTTAATATATTAATAAATTAAAAAAACATATATTACACATTATAACTAAATATAATAAATAAATACTCTAAAAATTCATATTAAATAAAATTATATTTTGTTTGATAAATAAGTTAATGTTTTTTAATATTTAAAATAAAAAACTCAATATAAAGTTTATTTTATATTGAGTTTAAATATTAAAATTATAAAAATTAAAACCTTACAATATCTCTGTTTATTTCTTTTAAACTGTGAACACCGCACATAGTCATAGCATCTTCAAGTTCAGCACCTAACTGAGCAGCATAAGATTTAACACCCTCTTCTGCCCCGCCGTATACAGCTATAACAAAAGTCCTCGCAATAACAACAGCATCAGCACCAATAGCAAGTGCCTTTAATATATCAGCACCGCTTCTAATACCGCCATCTACTAATATTTTAATTTTTCCCTTAACAGCATCAACTATCTCAGGCAAAACCTCAGCAGTAGAAGGGCATTGATCAAGTACTCTTCCTCCGTGATTAGATACTATTATAGCATCAGCACCAGCCTCAACTGCCTTCTTAGCTCCTTTAACTGTCATTATTCCTTTTATTATAAATGGCCTATTAGCAATCTCTTTTATCTGTCTTAATTCATCAACAGTTTTACTTCCTGCCTTTGGAGTAAGGTTTTTCAAAAAAGGAAGACCCGCAGCATCAACGTCCATAGCTACAGCAAAAGCATTAGAATCTGCAACAAGTTTCATTTTCTCTTTTATAACATCCATATTCCAAGGTTTTACAGTAGGAATACCTATACCATTTTGCTTTTTTATCATACTAGTAGCAGCAATCATTACATTAGGATTGGTTCCATCTCCTGTAAAAGCTGTAATACCAGCATCTGCACAAGATTTTACTAATATATCATTATATTCTTCTTCTTCATATTTATCGCCATAATGAAGCTTAACCGCACCAACAGGACCAGCAAATATAGGATACTTAAACTTCTTACCAAATAACTCAAAAGAAGTATCAACATCTTCATTCGAAGATATTGTATCCATATTAAGTCTTATATCTCTCCATTTGTCATAGTTTCTAATGGCAACATCACCTATACCCTTAGCTCCGGGTCCCGGCATACAATCTCTGCATACTCTGCCATTACATATAGCACAAGCCTTACAAAAGCCCATGCAATCTTTTGCAACTTCTATAATCTCTTTATATGTCATAAAAAATTCCTTTAATTAAAACTGTATTTTATAATTATATAATATTGAATAAAAAAATAAATAAAATAGTTTTCAATTAAAAAAATTATTTATGCTTTAATATATCTATCATCTCTTTTATAAGGTTTTTTTCACTCATAGCAGTCATTAAATGGTCTTGAGCATGTACAAATAACATTGTAATTTCTATTTTTTCGCCATCGGCTTCTCTTGTTATGAGGTTTGTTTGGAATTCATGAGATTTCAAAATTATTTCATCAGCCTCTTTCATCTTTTCTTCTGCCTCATCGAACTTTTTTTCTTTAGCAAGCCTTAAAGCTTCATAAGCTAAACCCTTACTTTCTCCAGCCAAACTAATAATAGGAAATACATTCTCTTCCATAAATTTTTCTTGTTCTTCTGTCATAATAAAATCTCCTAATATATATTATTTATTTTTATAAAATTGAGGTAAATAGTCTTTATTTTGTTTTATTATTTCATCGAGTACAGTTTTAGCAACTCTTCCGCTTACAACCAATGGATTAACTGTTAATGCTTGAAGTGCTTTACCATAATCTCCATGAACTGCTGCCTCTACTGTTAATTGCTCAAAGTTTTTCATAAGCTGCAGCAATCCCCTCACTTCAATAGGGAAAGGCTTTTGTTTAAGAGGTTTTAATTCATCTTTATAAACATTAACTGTAACTTCAACAGCACAATCATCTGGCAAACAATCAATAGTGCCATTATTTCTTGTAGATATTATCATCTCTGTACCTGAATTATTATGTAAAGAACTTATAAGCTCGCATGCAGAATCAGAATAATATTTTCCGCCTCTATTATTTAATTCTTCAGGTTTAGTATTTAAATCTGGGTTTTTATATATTTCAAATAATTTTTTCTCTATTTCTTTTACCTGCTCTCCTCTTGTTCCTTTACCATCTCTAAACTCTGACAATTCTTCTCTAAGCATTTCATCTGTAAGGTAATAGTATCTATGATAAGGACAAGGTATCATTTTAGTATCAAGTATTTGTTCTTTTATCCAAGTTATTTCAGTGTTAATATTAGCAGGTCCATTTTCAAAACCATCTACATATTTCTCTAAAACTTCCTTAGTTTTGTCAACACCATTATATATTACTTCTCTTCCCCATAAAAAGTGATTTAAACCGCCGGCAATAAAAGTAATTTCTTCATCAGAAACTTTTAATATCTCTGCTACACTTTTTTTCATGTTTACTGGTACATTGCAAAGACCTGCCATTTTTATTTCTGGGTGATATTTTAAAACTGCCTCTGTAACTATTCCAGATGGATTAGTGAAGTTTACAAGATAAGCATTTGGAGATAATTCTTTTATATCTTTACAAATATCAAATATTACAGGTATAGTTCTTAATGCCTTAGCAAATCCTCCAGCACCATTAGTTTCTTGACCTATCATGCCATAACTTAATGGTATTCTCTCATCTCTTATTCTAGCATCTAATAAACCAACTCTTAATTGAGTAGTTACAAAACTAGCATCTTTTATAGCTTCTCTTCTGTCTAAAGTTGTAAATATTTTGAACTTATCTTTTAATCCCGCTTTTTCTATCATTCTTTTTGCAAGATTTCCTACTATTTCTAATCTTTCTTTTGAAGGCTCTATATCAACAAGCCAAAGCTCATCTACTGGCAATTTATCGTATCTATTTATAAATCCTTCTATAATTTCAGGAGTATATGAAGATCCCCCTCCAATAGTAGCTATTTTTAATTTATTTGACATATTTACACCTCCAATTATTTTTTAAAGCTTAAAAGAGCATTTATTTTTTATAAGCTATTTAAATCAATAATAGAAGTTATTAATTCATCGTTCATTATTAATTTCCAGTAATTAATATCTTTATTGTTATAAAAAATTATTCTGTTATTTTAAATCTTTGAGCCATATTTATATAGTCTAGTAAAAACAAATATTCTTCATCAACTCTTCCAACAACATTTGTTCTTCCAGTGTTTTTTATATCTTTTAATGCTATTTGCAACTCTCCTGCATAACTTCCATATTCTGAAGAGTCAATAAGTATATCTCCTCTTTTAATATCTGTAACAGCATTAAATATCTTAAAATTATGCCCTTTATATTTTACTCTAGGATTTGAAGACCTAATAAAATATTCGCTCGCATCTGCTCTATTTTGATGAAGTTCTTCAAGTATAATTTTTCTCTCTATTTCTGGAATGCTATCTAACAATTTAGCTTTTAATGTTATGAGTCTTTTATCTAAACTTTGAAGCTTCTTAAAAGACTCTTCATTAGCATAGCAATTAGCAATAAATACAGCATCCACCCCTAAGAAAAATAATTCCATAGCCTGTATTTCTATAGCCATATTTCTATGTTCTTCTAAAGTGCATATACCATCATCTACAGGCCAAGGTCCAAAACTAGCCTCTTTTGCATTAAYAAAGGCTGATGATTTTATTGARTGTTTTTTGAAACGATTCATGCTTTCAATAAATAACCTTTTATCTAATCCGCTATAAGCATGAGGATAAAAGTTGTAACAGCCTATTAAATTTTCTTTATTAGGATAATAATTCATTATAGTATCTATATATGAAGTTGAATTACTCATATTTAATTCTATTTTTAAATTATAATCATTATAAGTCATTAAGCTCTCTTCATTTCCACTAAAACCCAAATCTAACCTTATAGCCCAAGCTCCTAATTTGTAAAAGAACTCTAAATTATCATAAGATATATCTAAAGATTTAAATACTGCAGGAGAGATATCTAAAGTGGTTTTTATTCCTCTCTCCTTTGCATAATTTATAATCTCAGAAAACTCTTTTATAATCTCTTCTTTAGAATGTTCAACGGATAATAAGCACATAAAACATCTGGTAAATCCATATTTAGAAGCTAAGTCTATATAAGATTTATTATCTTCCATTTTTGAATGAAACGGATAAACAGAAATGCCTAACTCTCTCATAAAGTATATCCTAATAAATTAATTAATATATTATTGAACTTTCAAGTTTAAAGCGAAGTCTAATATTTTTTCTCCATTCATAGTACCATAATCTCTAAAATCTATAACATCTAATGGTTTATTTTTTTCTTTAGCTTTTGCTTGGAATTCTTTAAGCTGAAATTTTACTTGCGGTCCAAGTAAAAATACATCATAACTATCTAAAAGTTCATTAAATCTTGCAGTACTTACAGCTTCTATTTCTACTTCAATATTTTTTTTCGCAGCAGATTCTTTCATTTTTTTTACAACCATACTTGTAGACATTCCTGCTGAACATAATAATAAAATTTTAGTCATATATCTTTACCTCTTTTTTTAATTTTATTTATTATAAAGATAACACTTTATATCAATAACTCAAACAATAAAATTTCTACTTTAATCTGGTAATTTTTTGTATATTATTTTCTAATCTTGTATATTATTTTTTAATAATAATATATAATATAAGCATTATTATAAGTTTATATAAATTATGAAAAACAAATATATAAAAGAACTATTATCCATTATCTCTAATGAATCATACACTACAGCAGAAATGTTAGCAAAAAAATTGCAAATAAGTGAAAAAACTGTTAGAACAAAAATAGCAGAATTAAATAAAGAATTAGAAAATACAGGAATTAAAGTAGTATCTAAAGCGAGATACGGATATATTTTAGAATGCGATAGTCATAAAGATATATCAAATATTAATATTAATTCACATACATTTAATGATTTTGAATATAGGCTAAAATATATATTTGAACATCTTATAAATAATAATAATACATATATAAAATCTGATAATCTTATAAGTGCATTAGATATATCAAAAACAACACTCACAAATACATTAAAAATTATAGAAGATAATATTAGGTATTATAATCTAAAAATAGAACGTAAGCCAAATTATGGTATTAAATTAATTGGTAAAGAATTTGATATTAGAAATTGCATAATAGATTATTACTTAAAACAGCAAATATATGATAAAAAATATACAAACAAAACTATAGAAAATATAGTGATTAATTTTATAAAAAAAAATGACATGAAATTATCTGAAGTAAACTTAGAAAACTTTATATTATATATTTCTGTATCAATAGAGAGAATAAAAGAAAATAAAAATATAGATGATTATAATGATGATAAGAGTATATTAAAAGATATAAAAAAAGAAGAGTTAAAATTAGCAAAAAAATTAGCAAGTGTATTAGAAAAAGAATTAAATATAAAATTAACCGATATAGAAATAATTTTTATAGCAATTCATATAGCATCAAAAAGTTTATTATCAAACAGTGAAAATTATATTATACAAAATAAATTGGACAATGTAGTTCATGACATGCTTGATTTAATATACAATAATTTAAAAATAGATTTAAGAGATAATTTAAACTTAAGACTGCTTCTTAATCATCATATGATACCGCTTGATATAAGAATAAGATATAATGTTTTACAAAAAAATCCAATGCTATACGATATAAAAACTAATTATTCTCTAGCATATCTAATAGCATCAGAAGCTAATACTGTGCTTAAAACATATTATAATAAAGATATATCAGATGATGAGATAGGCTTTTTAGCATTATTGTTTCAAATAGCTTTAGAAGAAAATAATGAAGATAAAAAGAAAATAAATATTTTAATAGTATGCGGAAGTGGAAAAACTACTTCAAAGCTTCTTATGCATAAATATAAAAAAGAGTTCGCTGATTATATAGAAAATATTTATACTACAGATCTAATCATGCTTAAAGAGTTTGATTTTTCTAAGGTGGATTATATATTTTCTACAGTGCCTATAGTTTTTCAAGTACCTGTTCCTATTGTGCATATAGGGTTGTTTTTAGAGACTAACGATATTATAAAAGTAAAAAATGTTTTGGATTTATCTGAAAATAATTTTTTAAATAATTATTATAATAAAAAATTGTTTTCCACAAATATAAAAGGAAACACCAGAGAAGAAATTATAAAAAATATATGTAAAAATATTAAAAAACATATTAATATACCTGATAATTTTTATGATTTAGTAATGAAAAGAGAGAGTTTATCAGAAACTGATTTTGGAAACCTTGTTGCAATTCCGCATCCTTTTGAAATTGTAACGGATGAAACTTTTGTATTTGTTGCTGTATTGGAAAAACCTATTATATGGTATAAAAATAATGTGCAGGTTGTTTTTTTGGTTTCTATATCAAATAAAGATGATGATAATTTACAGAAATTTTATCAATATACAGTTGACTTTTTATTAAATGAAAAAAATGTTATAAAGCTAATAGAAAATAAAAGCTTTGAAAATTTAATGTATTTATTAAAAAATTCTTCGGGGCTATAAATGGAAAGTTTTAAATATGTAATTAACAATACAAACAACATACATGCAAGACCTTTGAGTGAACTTGCTAAAATAGCAAAAGATAGTGAATGCGATGTTATTATAATAAAAGATGATATATCAAAAGACATAAAAAAAATGATAGGCATAATGCAATTAGGCCTAAAGGTTGGAGATGAAGTTGTTGTAAATATAACAGGTGAAAATAAATCAAAAGAGAATAAAGCTAAAAAAAATATATTAAATTTTTTTAAAACGAATTTTTAATATATAGTTAAAGAATTATATTTTGTTATATAATTGTTTTATTCAACTTTTTCCCGCCTCAAAAAGAACCAAAAAGTGCAAATGTTATAACTTTATATGTATGGAATATATAAAGCTAAAATAATATCATGTTTCATCTATGCATAAAAATCTAGACTTCATTAAATGCAGTCTTTTTGCTTCTTTGTGCCAACAAAAGAAGTGGGGGTGAGGGGGCTAGTCCCCTCAAGTAATAAAAAAAATAAAAATTTTATTGTTCTTTTTCCCGCCTTCGCACCACAGGCACTTCCTTCGGTCGTCCTGAAGGACTCCTTTCAGTCGCGGTGCGGACTTCGTCAAAGAACCAAAAAGTGCAAGTGTTTTAGCTTTATTTTTTTAGAATATATAAATCTAAAATAATGTTTATATTTTATTATAGATAAAAAACTATACTTTATTAAATGCAGTTCTTTTGCTTCTTTTATACCAATAAAAGAAGTAGGGGTGTGGGGGCAACGCCACCACAAAACAAAAAACTTGAAAAATATTTTCTGACAAACTAAAATCAATGTATTCTAAAATAACTAGATTTTGTTATATGATTTTTTATTCAACTTTTTTCCCGCCGCAAAAAGTTTTCGCCCTTCGGGCACGCTTCGCGAAAGTGCAAATGTCTTATTTTATATCTAGAATATATATAAATATAATACTTGTATTTTGCTTAAAAATGCAGTTCTTTTGGTTCTTTTATACCAATACCGAGTAGGTGCCTATCGGCAAAAGAAGTGGGGTGCTACACTACGGGCACGCTTCACGGGGGGTAAAGCTCTGCAAATAATTAAAATAAAAAACATATTTTTAATAATCTTAAAAATTTTTACATAAAAAAAGAGGCTATTATTTAATAATAACCTCTTCTTATATTCACAACCTTAAAAGATTAAAATCTCTTTTTTCTGTCATGTTTTCTTTTGTTGTTGTTTTCTTCTTCAACATAATCTGCAGGTTTTTCAAGTAAAGCCTTTCTGCTTAAAGAATATTTTCCGCCCTTAACATCTATTATCTTTACTTTTACTTCATCACCAATCTTTAAAACTTCTTCAACATTCATAACATGTTTGTAAGCAAGCTCAGATATATGACAAAGCCCCTCAACACCCGGTAATATCTCAACAAAAGCACCAAAGTCTTTAATGTCTTTTACAACACCGTCATAAACCTCACCAACCTCAGGGTCTTTTACATAAGCGTTTATAAGGCTAATAGTTTTATCTAAAGTAGGAGTGTCTGGAGCAAATATATTAATTACGCCGCTGTCTTGTATCTCAACATCGCTTCCAGTCTCTTCAATGATAGCTTTTATATTTTTTCCTCCCGGTCCAATCAATACTCTAATCTTTTCAGGATTTACATCCATAGTTTTATACTTAGGAGCGAAATCTGAAATCTCATTAGGGTTAGATATAGTAGCTTCAATCTTATCAAGTATAAAATATCTTGCCTTTTTAGCCTGCTCTAATGCCTCTTTTAATATTTGAGTAGATATACCAGTAAGTTTAATGTCAAGTTGGAAAGCAGTAATACCTTTACGTGTTCCAGCAACCTTAAAGTCCATATCACCTAAATGGTCTTCAACACCCTGTATATCTGTAAGCACTTTATATCCATCTTTATAAGTAGCAAGCCCCATAGCAATACCAGCAACGCTAGCATTAAGAGGAACACCAGCTGAAAGTAATGACATAGTAGAAGCACAGATTGTAGCCATTGATGAAGAACCATTACTTTCTAATATTTCAGCAACTACTCTTATAGTGTATGGGAATTTATCTTTTGAAGGAAGCACAGCATTAAAAGAACGCTCTGCTAAATTACCATGCCCAATCTCTCTTCTTCCCGGAGAGCCGTATCTTCCAACTTCTCCAACAGAAAATGGAGGGAAATTATAATGAAGCATAAAAGTTTTGTTTTCTTTGCCGTATATATCGTCCATTAATTGAGCATCTTTCTCACTTCCTAATGTAACTATTGATAAACACTGAGTTTGTCCTCTAGTAAATAAAGCAGAACCGTGAACTCTAGGAATTAAGTTTGTCATAGTAGTGATAGGGCGAATCTCATCTAATGCTCTTCCGTCTGGACGCATTCCTTTTTCTACTATTGCCTCTCTTACAATTTCTTCTTCTATAGAATGACAAATGCCTTTAACTTGAGATATCAATTTTTCATCTTCTATTTTTGTTTTAATATACTCTTCTACATCTTTAAAAGCATTATCCATACTTTCATTTCTTTTAGCTTTATCAGGGTTATAGTTAGCAGCTTCTATTTTTTCTCTGCCGTATTCAGTAACCATTTTTACTAATTCAGCATCATACTCAAATAATTCCTGCTCTATTTTTTGAGTACCGCAAAGATTAGCCATTTCGTTTTGCATATCAATATATTTCTGCATCTCTCTATGAGCTAACTCTATAGCACCGATAAATACTTCCTCAGAAACCTCTCTTGCTTCACCTTCAATCATTAGTATAGCATCTTTACTTCCAGCAACGATTATATCTAATTCGCTTGAATGAAGCTCGCTGTTTTTAGGGTTGATGATATATTCACCATTTTTATAACCTATCCTTACAGCCGCAACCGGACCTCCGAAAGGTATCCAAGAAATAGTGAGTGCTGCAGATGAAGCTATTAAAGCTAAAGCATCTGTAGGCATATCAGTATCTACAGAAAGTACTGTAGGAATAATTTGCACCTCATTTCTAAAACCTTCAGGGAAAAGCGGTCTTAAAGGTCTATCTATTATACGGGAAATAAGTATCTCTTTATCTCTAGGTTTAGCTTCTCTTTTGAAGAAACCGCCCGGAATTTTACCGCCTGCATAATATTTTTCATTATAATTTACAGTAAGCGGGAAAAAGTCTGATTCTAAATTAGGCTCTTTTGCCGCAACAACTGTAGCTAAAATAGTAGTATTTCCTAATCTTAAAGTTACTGAACCATGTGCTTGTTTTGCTAAAAGTCCTGTCTCTAAAATTAATTCTTCTCCGCAAAATACACTCTTAACTGTTACCATATATTCTCCTTATTACAAAATACCATAGACAGTATTAACTATTCGTAATTATCAAGCAACTGTTTTATTTTCTTATTTTTAATTTCTGTATAAGATTTTTATAAGCTTCAAGATCAGTTTTTCTTAAGTAGTTAAGAAGTTTTCTTCTTTTAGCTACCATTTTAAGAAGTCCCATTCTTGAATGATTATCTTTTGTATGCTCTTGGAAATGTCCTTTTAAATAAGTTATACGATTAGTTAAAAGAGCTATTTGTACTTCTGCTGAACCTGTATCTTTTTCGTTCTTTCCAAATTCTTTAATAATTTTTAGTTTTTCGTCTGCTGTAATAGACATTTTTTTCTCCTTTTGAAATATTTTCTTACATTGTATTCATCTTTTTCTAATAATGATTTCACTTCTTCTATAGAGTTAACTTTAATATTATCTCTAATATATTTAAGAAATATAACTGTTATTTTTTTACCATATATCATTCTAGAAAAGTCTAATATATGGCTCTCTACTCTAAGTTCTTTATTTATGTTGCTTATACCTATAAAAGTTAAAGCTTTATATAGATTAGAACTGTTTCCTATACTTACTAAAGAGCTATAAACTCCCATCTTAGGAACAAATATATTATCATCTAATTCTAAATTAGCAGTAGGATAACCAATCTTTCTGCCCAAAGCATTGCCATGTATTATAATGCCGCTCATACTATAATTTCTGCCAAGCATCCTATTTACATTTTCTACTTCGCCGTTAGATAAACAATCTCTTATTTTACTGCTTGATACTTTATCTCCGCAATGATTAAGAAAATTAACTATATTTACATTAACACCTTTTTCTAAAGCATATCTCTTTAAAAAATCAATATCGCCAACTCTATCCTTACCAAAAGCAAAGTCCTCTCCAATAACAATTCGCTTCATCTTATAATATTCTATTAACCTATTAAAGAACTCTTTAGCCTCCATTGTATAAAATTCTGGTAAAAAGTCAATAACTATTATATAATTAACTCCCAAAGCCTTGATAAAAGATATATTCTCTTCCATATGATAAATAGATACATTCTTCTTCCTTATCATCATAACAACAGATAATAAGTTATATTTTCTAGCCATATTGACAGTATATCTAATAAGCTTCTGATGCCCCTTATGAACACCATCAAATTTACCTATTGTAACTACACTATTCTTTTTTATATCTATCTTACAAAAATCATTAATAACAACTTGATTCATTCTATCATTCTTCCATTCTCTTATTATTACGTATAAAAATATTTATAACTAAATATAATACTATAATTATTAAAGACAAAACACATAAAAATATACTAAAATTAATATAATTATCAATTAAAAAACTATATTTAAATCTAACAAAGAAAAATACTGCTGCAAACATTATATAAATAATAAAACCCAAAAGCAGATTATGATATACAAACTTAGAAAATGATAAAGAACTGCTAATCATATAAACTGATAATAATAATAAAAATAAAGCAGCATATGAAACACATATAAAAAATATAGATAAATCATTAACACTAATATATTTTAATAATCTATTTAAATAAGATGACATATCAAAACCAAATACTATATCTTCTATAACACTAACTATATAGCCATAAATATTTTTCCTGTTTAAAGAAACTAAATCTCTATTTACAACATCATTGCTATTTACTTCTACAACTTTGTTCAAAATAATATCATTCTTTGTAATGAGCATATTATCAGCAAAATATATTTTATTAGAATATGTACTATCTATTAATATTGAACTACCATATTCATCATTAGTAGGATTAGATTTTACTAAATAATTATCTACCTTGTATAAATAATTTGAATCTTTTATTATGTATTTATAAGAATATTCTGTATCATTAAAATTAGCATTAAAAAATATTATATAAGTCGGATATATTAAAGCTATTATACTAAATATTATTATAGTAATAAAATTAGATATATTCTTTTTTTTATTAAAAACCCCTATAAATATAGAACTGCATAAAAAAGATATAAACAATATAGAAAAAATATTACTTATAAAAAAATTCTTTAAAACATCTATATTAAAACCATATGAAAAGTTTTCTAAATATCTAAATAAATAAATGCAAAAAAATATTATAAAAAATATAAATGCACTAAATAAATTCTTGGCAACTTTCATAATATATATATTATACTATAAAGACAAAAATTCAAGCATAAAAAACATTTAAGCAAATACAGTATGATTAAATATCCCAAAATTGTAAAGAGCATCATTTAAGCTCTCAAATGACTCTATTGAATTTGAAAGCTCCATTAAATCATAATCTAGTTTAACAACTCCATTCATATTTGCAAGTACAATATCCCCATAACATTCATTATTAAGTTCTTTTTTAAAATCTATAAAATAATTCCATATATCCCTTTCAATAAAAGAACATTCGCAAAGATTGAGTATTATATTATTAATGCCTTTTGATAAATATTCTAATATTATGTCTTTTATTTTTGGAAGCGATTCTAAGCATATATTCTTTTTTAAATATAATACTATTACAGAATCTTCTTTGACGAAATAATTAATTTCAAATGAACAATCAATCATATTTATATAATAACAACTTTTTTTCTTTTGTCAATAAAAATTCATAAAATAATATTGTTATATAATTAACATTTAATTGACAAATAAGTATTATCTATTATACTTTAAAAGTAGATTTATTTTTATTAACGGAGTTTTATATTTATGAAAAAAGTAATAATTATAGGAGGAGTTGCAGCTGGAATGAGTGCTGCTGCAAAGGCAAGAAGATTAGACAAAGATGCTGTTATAACAGTTTATGAAAAAACTGAATATGTGTCTTGGGGAGCTTGCGGTATGCCATATTACGTTGGAGGTTTTTTTGACAATTCCAACACTATGATTGCAAGAACTGCTGAAGCTACTATAAAATCGGGAATAGATTTAAAAATTAAACATGAAGTATTAAAAATTGATGCTAATAATAAAAAAGTAATAGTAAAAGACTTAGAAAATAATAAAGAGTTTGAAGACAGCTATGATACTTTACTTATAGCTACTGGGGCTAAATCTATAATACCAAAAATAGAAAATATTAATATTGGAAATGTATCTACACTTAAAGAGTTTACAGATGCTATTAATATGAAAGAAAAAATGAAAGATGATAATATAAAGAATGTAGTTGTGCTTGGTGCTGGTTTTATAGCTATAGAGGCTGCACATACTATAAAGCATCTTGGCAAAAACGTAAGAATAATACAGCGTTCTGATAGGGTATTTGGAGCGAAATTTGACAAAGAGTTTTCTGACTTAGCTATTGAGAATATAAAAACACATATTGAGTTAAATTTAAACGAAAAAGTTTTATCATTAGAAGCTGACTCAAATAATAATGTTAAGTCAGTTGTTACAGACAAAGGAAGATATGATGCTGATTATGTTGTTGTTGCTATTGGAGTTACACCTAATAGTGATTTGGCTAAAGAGGCAGGAATACAATTAATGGAAAACGGTGCTATACTCGTTGATAGAGAAGGAAAGACTAATATTGATTCTATATATGCTGCTGGGGACTGTGCTGGAATATATAATAGAGTATTAGATAATACAAGTTATGCTGCTTTGGCTACTGGTGCTAATAAACTAGGAAGAATGGTTGCTTCTAATTTGATTGGCGGAAATGAAAAGTTTATTGGAAGCTTGGGAAGTGCTTGTATACTTTGTTTTGATTTGGAAATGGCAAGAACTGGCATTACTGAAGAAGAGGCTAAAAAGAATAATATTAATTACAAAACCGTTACAGTAAAAGATATTGACCATACACATTATTATCCAGATTATCAGGATTTGCATATAAAACTAGTATATTCTGCTGAGAACAGAAAAATATTAGGAGGGCAAATTGCTGGAAAAAGAGGTGCTGTGCTTAGAAGCGATGTAATAGCTGCTTGTATACATGCTGGGCTTACTGTTGATGAGTTGGGTATGCTTGATTTATGCTATGCTCCGCCTTTTGCACGCACTTGGGATTCTTTGAATGTTGTGGGCAATGCCGCTAAATAAATAGAAACTAATTTTATGAAAATATAAAATTTTAGTACGTACTAAAATTTTACAAAAACTTAGGGAAAAATTATGAACAGATTAGGGCTTGTCCTTGCAGGAGGCGGAGGAAAAGGTTCTTATCATATAGGAGTATGGAAAGCATTTAGAGAGTTTGGTTTTGACAAATATATTTATGCTATTTCTGGTACTTCTGTAGGGGCTTTGAATGCATGCTTAATATATCAAAATGATTATGAGAAAGCTGAAAAAATTTGGCTTCATGAGGTGCAAGATAAAATACTTTCTTTTGATGCAGAAAATATAATAAAAAACGTTTCAAAAATTTTAATACCTTTAGGCATACCAATGATTAGAATCATAGCATTGGCTGGAATAGTTGCCTCAAGTGGAATATTTTCTAGGGACGGGCTTTTAAGTCTTATTGACAAGTATTTAGATTTTGATTATTTGCTTAATACCAATGATCCGCTTTATGCTGCATGCTTAGCTGTACCAGATTTTAATGTTCATTATTTTCCTATAAATAAAAGCGAAAGGGATAGGATAAGAAAAATACTTCTTGCAACAAGTGCTATTCCTTTCGTATTTGATAAAGAAGTTATTGACGGCACAACATATATAGATGGAGGTATTCCTATTGTAGGAGATAATATACCTATAAGACCTCTTTATGATTTGGGGTGTAATATGGTTGTAGTTGTACATTTAAGCAGGGATGCAGTTATAAAGAGAGATAAGTTTCCTAATTTAAAAATAATAGAAATAGTACCGCAGGAAGATCTGAGAGGTATTATAAAGGGCACTTTAAATTTTTCATCATCTGCCATAAAATCGCATATTGAACAAGGATATAATGATGCTAAAAGAATATTAAAACCTGTATTTGATATGGCTACTGACCAGTTTGAACTATTGCAGTCTATTAAAAAAATGTATATTGATGAACAGGAATATAAACATAAAATAAAATCAATAAAAGAAGAAAGATATAATATAAAAAATGATATTCAAAGAATAGCTATTGAAAACAATATAAAAATTAAATATACTGATGATATGAAAAAACTAGATAATAATAATAATAATAATATTGAATAAAGGCAGATTTTCATGGAATTTAATTTAACACTTCCTTATGAAAATGAAATAGAGGATTGCGATAAAACAGAGATAGACAGATATATTGAAAGTACTATAGAGCTTCATAAAAATAATGCAAATAAATTAACAGAGCTTACATTAGAGACTGCATCTTGTTTGGCTGCTAGAGAGTCAAGAGCAAAGCAGTTGTCAAGTCAAGGATTTTTTAAAAATCTATTGAGTGCTATAACAGGAAAAAACAGAAAGATAAGGGGTGAGATAGATTATAATTTTGCTGTAGCTCAAAAGGCTTCTCAAAGAATGATACAGGTGCTTGCCGAACAGAATAAACTTACTTTTGAGGCTGTTATTGCCGTTAATAATAAATTAAATACAATGTCTGTAGATATTAATAATCAAATCAATGAAATTTATTCGGTAATGAAGCAGATGTTTCAGGAACTTTTGGGTCAGATTTTACAGAATTCTTCGAAGATAGAAAAACTTGAGCAGAATGTAAAACTATTAAATTGGAATACCACTATAGAATATTTAACCTATGATAACAGAACATATTCAAGCCTTGACACATTTTAAAAAGTAATATGCTTGTCTAATGATTTTTATCATATCGCAGGAGAAAACCGCACTACACAGGATATGCTTTTATTAAAAACTACCATGGCAAACTGCGGAATTGATATAAACTCAAAAATAAAGGTTATAGATTTTTACCATTTATTAAGCAGCAGAGAAGATTTGATTAAAAGACTTTTTGATGGCACAAAAATTGAAAATCTTGAAAAAGCATTATCATACACTATACCTATATCATCTGGATTTAGAAAATTGAATTTGCTTGCAGGAGAGGAAAATTATATAGTAAAATCAATAACAAGTTTAAGCGAGTCTTCTGAAGAAGATATAAAGGTAACACTAACTAAAGAATATGTAAAACAGCATTCCGATTTCGATATAGAAAAAGAAATAAATATATATGAATTTGCAGTTATGCTTATAAATGATTTGGGAGTTATTGATTCATTTGTAGATGAAAACGAAATTATTGAGGCTGAAGAAACACTACCTATTTTGTCAGACTCAAATACAATAAAAACTTTATTTGAGGATGGCAAATATTATAAAGTTATAGAAGAATGCAATAAAATAATAGATTTTAATGAAAATAATGAAGAGGCAAACAAAGAAGATTTGATTAATGCCTATAAATACAGAGCTAAATGCTATCTTAAACTAAACTTTGATACATTAAAAGATATAGAAAAAATACAAGAATTAAACAAAAATGATATTGAAAGTTATGAAGTAAAAGCAAAAATATATTTGTTAAATGATGATACAGATAATGCTTTATTATCAATAAATAATGGTTTAGAAATAAATGATAAATATTTTAGTTTATACCAATTAAAATATAACATATTATGTATGATTAATAAAGAACAAGAAGCTTTAGATGATGTTAACAATAAGTTAAAAGAATACGGTGATATATTTGAACTTCTAAAATCAAAAATACTCATAATAGATTATTGTTTTAGTAAAAAAAAATTAGATTTATCATTGATTTCTAGTATGATCGGAAAAACATTTTTAAATGGATATTATGTAGAAAGATTTATACATAATGAATATTTACCAATTATTAATAAAGCTATATCGTTATGTAACGATGACTATGAATTACACTATTTATATTCAAAATATTCATATAAATCATTGTTTTTACGTGATCAACTCTTATATTATAAATTACCCAATATTACATTTATTAATAATTATTTAAATATAATATCTGATTATCCACCAATTCCAATTTTAAATTATTTCACAATAGTTCATTCAGAGTCTATAGATAGAAAGGCTTATATGACAATAATTAATAACTTAAATATAAGTTTAAATATTAATCCAAAATATGAAAACGCTTTTATTTTAAAAGGGTTAATATTTAAAATATTAGGAGAAACTAATGAACTATTGAAGTTAAGAGATGAGTATGTTAAACAGGGGTTTGAGCCTGATAAGATATTCAATAAGCTTTTTAATGATTAAATATAAAAGTTAATTTTTTAATATATTATAATTTGTTAGCTTATTATACTATTTAATTAATAAAAAAATTAGGTATTTACATTCAATTTTAAATATTATAATTCCGTTTTATTATATGGAGTTATAATGTTTAAAATTGGAGTTTTCTATGTATAGGTATATATTTATCTTTATAGTGTTTGGCTCTCTAATGCTATTTGCTCAAAACAATATGGATACAAATAGTATAATGTATGATATTATAAAAAATAGGGCTTACATTACAGAAAGAGATAAACTCACATCAAAAATAAATATATTCACCTCTTGGAAAAACACTCAAAAATATATGCGTGAAAATAGCTTTAGATTTTTCAAAAGATATGGAAGAACTTTAACATTAGAGTTTAGATATAGATATCCATACTATTTTCAAGTAGCAAGTTCAACTCCTATAATATTTATGTTTGATGATGGAAGCTCTTTAGAATTAACAAACATACAAAAAACAGTATTCACTCCATTTACAATGGGTAATTTAAGATATTATGATATAGAAGTAAAATATAAGTTTAATGATGATAATGAGTTTGACAACTTTACTACAAAAAGCATATCAAATATAAGATTTAATTTTATTAATAATTTCAATGAGAACACCTACGAAGACATAGCGATATCACCCACAGCAACAAGCAATTGGCAAAGTAATTTTACTATGTTTAGAGACGCCATTAACAAGCTTGAAGAAATTCAAAATTCCACAAATGCTTATTAACAGAATTGGTAACTAATATAAGATAATTTAAAAATTCTAACCGCACGGTGGAAGAAATTCCGTTTAAAAATTTGGTTTATCATTTTAGATTTACTATATTTTAAAATTATGCACTGCGTGCGTTGTGATATTTTTTAAGTTTTTTGTTTGCAGGGCTTTGCCCCGCACCCCAGTTCTTTTGTTGCCACAAAGAACCAAAAAGGCTGCATTAAAAATACTAGCTTTTAAGCATATCAAAATACTATATTATTTTATATTAATACATATTCCAAAATATAAATTGTACTTTTCGCGAAGCGTACCCGTAGGGTAAAAACTTTTTGCTACGGGAAAAAGTTGAATAAAAAAACTTATTAAATATTTGAAAACTTTTAAGTTTATCAATTTTTGTTTTTATATTTTGGGGACTAGTCCCAACCCCCCTACTTCTTTTGCGACCGAAGGAAGTGCCTGTGGTAGTGACCCAAAGAAGCAAAAGGACTGCAATTTTTTAGCTTGAAATGTTGGTATTACAATATAGTTTATACATATTCAAAAACATACAACGATATAGTATTTGCACTTTTTGGTTCTTTTGACGAAGTCCGCACCGCGATCGGCGGAAAAAAGAACAATATAAATTTTATAATTTAATTGTACATTAAAATGCACTCCCCCGCACGACTAAGAAGTTATAATTAAAGCATAGAATTACCGTGCGGCAAGGTGGTACAGCTCGTACGCGGGAAAAAGAACAACAAAAAACTAAAAAGATAAAAATTGAAAAAATATAATCATTATAACTATATTCTCCCAATTTCTATCTTCAATAAAACTATAATCAACTAATTATAACTTTAGCATTAATTTACTCATTCTGCTTGCAAATAATTTAGGGTCTTCTAAAGGAAGTCCTTCAAGTATACAAGCTTCATCATAAAGAAGTTCACTATACTCCTTAAACAAATCAGAAGTTTTATTAGCCTGATACTCTTTCTCTATAGCTTTAAATACCTCATGAGAAGTATTAATTTCTAATACTCTCTCTGGCTTCATAGCAAACATAGGATTGCCGCTTTCAGCAAGAACTTTAGCCATATTAAAGCTTATAGAATCTTCTTTATTTGATAAACAAACAACACTCTCTTTAAGTCTGTTAGTCTCTCTAACCTCAGCAACCTTATCAGCACCTAACACTTCTTTTATAGCATTAAGTACATCTTTATTAGCAGAATCTTTGTTTTTATCTTTATTTTCTGTGTTGTTATCAGCCTGAAGTATAGAATGAAGTTTAGTGCCGTCAAACTCTCTCATCATGCTAACCATAAACTCATCAACCCTGTCAGTGAAATAAAGAACTTCATAACCTTTATCTTTCATGCCTTCCATATGAGGAAGCTTTTCTATTGTAGCTTTATCTTTGGCAGCTGCATAATATATAAACTCTTGGCCTTCTTTCATTCTTGATTTATATTCTGCTAATGTTGTATATTCTCCGTCAGCTGTTTCTGATGACTGGAATAATAATAAATTAGATAGCTTATCTTTTTTAGTAAAGTCTGAATATATTCCTATCTTTATAGACTCTCCAAACTCTTTGAAAAACTCTTGATATCTTTTTCTATCATTTTTTAATATATTTTCTAAAGCTTCCAAAACCTTTTTTTCAACATTTGATGCTATTCTTTTTAATTGAGTGCTATGCTGTAAAATCTCTCTTGAAATATTTAAAGAGAAGTCAGGAGAATCAACCAAACCTCTAACAAATTTTAAATATTCAGGAAGCAAGTCTTTACACTTACCCATTATAAATACGTTTCTTGAATAAAGCTCTAAACCTCTCTCAAAATCTGGATGAAGGAAATTGAAAGGTGCTTTTGAAGGTATAAACAAAAGTGCAGTATATTCTATAGTACCCTCTGCTCTTGTATGTATTACTTCAAATGGGTCTGCATAGTCGTGGAAATGCTCTTTATAAAACTCGTTATATTCTTCCGGCTTAACATCGCTTTTTGATTTCTGCCATATACTTACCATTGAGTTAATAGTTTTCTCTTCATATTGCTGAATTTCTTTTTCGTCTTTTTTTGGTATAGGCATATCCATAATAATAGGATAATGAACATAGTTTGAATATTTATGAATAAGGCTTTCCAAAGTATATCTGTTGCAATAATCATCATCAACAAATCCGTCTTCTTCTAAATTTTTATCTTTTGCTTTTAATTTGAGTATGATTTTTGTTCCTCTGTCTTGTTTATCAATATCTTCTATAGAATAAGAGCCGTCTCCATTACTCTCCCAACGAACACCCTTTTCACTATCAACATTTTTAGTCTCTATTATAATATCATCAGCAACCATAAATGCAGAATAAAATCCAACACCAAATTGTCCTATTAAATCTATTCCGCTTTCTTTTGATGCTTCTTTATCTTTTTGTATTCTCTCCAAAAATGCTTTAGTACCGCTTCTTGCAATAGAGCCTATATTATTGATAACATCTTCTCTTGTCATACCTATTCCGTTATCTATAATGCTTAATGTTCTATTTTGCTCATCTACTTCTATTTTTATTCTTAAGTTATCTATATCAGTATATTTATCACTTTTAGTTATAGATTCAAATCTAGCTTTATCTAGAGCATCACTTGCATTTGATATAAGCTCTCTTAAAAATATTTCTTTATGAGTGTATATAGAATGCACCATTAAATTTAATATCTGTTTTGTTTCGGCTTCAAAATTAAGTATTTGTTTTTCTGCCATAATAAACTCTCCTTATAGGTTTTTATAAATTAAAAAAAATTCTTTATACGGATTAAAGATAAAATATATAAAAAGTATTGAAGTGAATATATAAAGTCAAAAATAAAGTTTAATATATTATAAAAGAAAAATAAAAAAATTCAAATATTTTTTAATAATAATTATTTTAAGTTTTTATTTGTGGTAGTTTTGCCTTTAACAAAGTACACCCGTACAGCATCATATTTATTTTATTGATATAAAATAATAATTTCAATATATTCTAAGAATTCTTAAGTTTTTTATTTTGGTTATTTGCAGGGCTTTGCCCCCTGCGAAGCGTGCCCATAGGGTAGCACCCCACTTCTTTTGCGACCAAAGGAAGTGCCTTCGGTATTGTTATAAAAGAACCAAAAGAACTGCATTAAAAAAACTAGCTTTTAAGCATATCCAAAATCAGATATTATTTTATACTAATACATATTCCAACATACAAAGCCATAGTACTTGTACTTTTTGCAACTTTTTGCTACGGGAAAAAGTTGAATAAAAACAAAGCGAAGCGAAGGCGGGAAAAGAACAACAAAAAAGTTAATAATAATATAAAAAACACATAACCGCACGGTAAACGAAATTCTGTTTAAAAATTAACTCTATTATTTTACTCCTACTATACTTTTTAATTATATTCTGCGTGCGTTGTAAAATTTTTTTATAAAAAAAAATAACAAAAAAGTTAGAATATACTAACAAAACTATTGACATTTTTTAAATATAAGTTAGTATACTCTAACATATGAATGAGCAAAACTTTGATACATTAATTATTAACCACTGTGCACCAACCCTTTCTGGTATAAAAATAGCAAACATCTTTACATATCAATACAACTCTAAAAAAGATGTTTACAACAAAATAGCTTCATACAACAAAATATTAAACAGCCGCAATATAAATGTGTCTATCATAAAAGATTATGATAGTAAAGTGATAGTTTATGTTTATAATAAAAAAAGGCTTGAAGAATATATTTTTGATGATGAGATTTTTGATTTTTTAGAGGATTATGGGTATAAAGATAAAAATCTATATAACTGTATAGAACTATTAAAAAAGAGAATGCGGTATAATAAAGATTTTCCACATGAGATAGGTATATTTTTAGGATATCCTCTTATGGACATATACGGCTTTATAAACAATTACGGAAAAAATAGTTTATACGCTGGTTATTGGAAAGTATATCATAATAAAAAAGAAGCTATCAAAACTTTTGAAAGCTACAATAGATGCAGAGATTTTTATACGAGCACATTTTTAAATGGTAAGGGCATATTGGAGATAATGGATGATTATAAAGAGTATGCTTATAGTTAATAATTAAAAAAGTTTATGGAGGATAAAATGAGTGATAAAATAGCTATAATATATTGGAGTGCTACAGGCAATACTGAGCTTATGGCACAAAGTGTAGAAAAAGGTATAAAAAAATCTGGAGGAGAGGTTGATACATTTAGTGTATCTAGTTTTAACACTTCAGATATAGATAATTATTCAAAATTAGCATTAGGATGTCCTGCTATGGGAGCTGAGGTTTTAGAAGAATCTGAGTTTCAGCCTTTTTATGATGCAATAAGAGATAAACTTTCTAACAAAAAGGTCGTTTTATTTGGCTCTTATGATTGGGGTGATGGCGAATGGATGAGAAATTGGCAGGAAGATGTAAAGAGTACTGGGGCTTCTTTAGTAAAAGATGGTTTAATTACAAATCTCACTCCAGATGATAATGCTACTGATGAATGCATTACATTAGGAGAAGAATTAGCTAAGGCGTAAAATAAATAAAGTAAAAGAAATAAAAAAGAGGTATTAAAGTAATTTAATGCCTCTTATTTTTTATCTATTTAAACTTTAGAATATTATAAAAAATCTATTATATCATTAATGCTTACTTTATTTATTAGAGGTTTTTCTATATCTTCTAAAAACACAAAATTAATTTCATCATTGCTTCTTTTTTTATCTAATTTAATTGCATCTTTTAAGTTAATATTAGTTGGTATTTCAGTAGGAAGAGAAAATTTAGCAAATATATTTTTAGCTCTTTCTAATATACTTTTATCTTTAGTTATAGCTTTTTTTATTCCATACTCTATAGCAAAAATCACTCCTATAGCAACAGCCTCACCATGAAGCAATACCCCATAACCAGCAGCATTTTCTACACTATGCCCAATAGTATGACCAAAGTTTAAAAACATTCTCTCTTTTTTCTCTTTATAATCAATCTCTACTATATGGCCTTTTAATTCACAGTTTCTCTTAAGAATAAAATCCATATCAAAACTATTATTATTTTCTAAATATTCAAGAAGTTTTTTATCAAATAAAAATGCATGCTTAATAACTTCAGCCATACCAGCATTAAACTCTCTCTTTGGAAGCGTATTTAAAACATCACTATCCATTACAACAAGCTTAGGGCTATGAAAAGCACCTACTAAATTTTTACCTTCTTTTATATTAATTCCAGTCTTTCCGCCCACAGAAGAATCAACGCAAGCAAGAAGTGTAGTAGGTATCTGCACAAAATCAATTCCTCTCATCCAAGTGGCAGCAGCATACCCTACCATATCTCCTATAACGCCGCCTCCTAATGCTATTATTATATCCTTTCGGCTTAACTCATTTTTTGCAAGAGATGAATATATATTATAAATGCTCTCTATGTTTTTATTAGTTTCCCCATTTTGAAGTACGCATACAGAAGTGATGATATTTTCTTTCTCTAAACTTTCTTTTACCGTTTCAGTATAGAGTTTATCAACTATATCATCAGTAACTATTAAAGCCCTCTTTCCTCTAAGTACTTCTTTTACCAATTTGCCGCTTTCTTTTATAAGTCCGCTTCTAACTAAAATATCATAATTAATTTTTACATCGTTGTTTATATTTATATTAACTTTATTCATATATATAAGCCCTAATTTATTTTTTTTATATTATAAATTATTTTAAAAAAATAGATAATATTTTTACAAAAATAAAATTTATAAATATAATAAAGAAAGATTATATATATTTAAAAACTATCAATTAGCTTTAAAATTTTATATTATTTATTTATTTTTATTTTATTCAACTTTTTCCCGCCTTCGCTGTGCGGACTTCGTCAAAGTTGCAAAAAGTGCAAGTATTTAAGTCTTATATATTAATAATTATATTAAATAATATTTGTATTTTATCTAAAAATGCAGTTGTTTTGCTCCCTTTATACCAATACCACAGGCACTTCCTTCGGTCGTAAAAGAAGTAGGGATGTGTACCCTAAGGGCACACTTCGCATGGGGCAAAGCCACCACAAACAAAAAATTAAAAAATATTAATAAACAAAGCTATTTAGATATATCAACGTCTTCTTTTGATTTTACTTTCTTGTATCTTATCCACCTTCTGCCTTGTATATAATGCATAAACTTTATTAATCTTATAAGTGAATCTTTAAAATTATCATTAGAGTTTTGTTTTTGTATTTTAGCTATTTCAAATATGCATCTCTCTCCGTCTATATTAAGCCAAGCGGATGTGCATAGTTCATCAAATTCTATATCTTTAATAGGTTTCTTTTTTAAAAGCCAAGAAGCTATTTTTGTAATGGGGTTATTAACATCAAATATTAAAAGCACTTTTCCGTTATCATTTATTTTCCAATTGGTGTGTATAATCTCTGGAACATACAATACAAAATTATGCTTATCTTCTTCTTTTAAGAATTTGTCTAACAAAAATTTATTATCTTTCATTTATTTAAGAATCCTATAAATATATAAAATTTTATAAAATAATGGGCTTAGCTTATAATAGATTTGTTTCATACTTAATTTTTTTATTTTATAACTGGGGCTTTGCCCCAGACCCCAGTTCTTTTGTTGACACAAAGAACCAAAAAGACTGCATTTTTTATACATTAAAATTATATATTACTAAAAATCATATTCATATAACTTTATAAAACAGTTTTGAAACAATTCTAATACTTAATTTTGCTAAGCCCATTTTATATAATTAAAAATATTATTTCTTATCCTTGCTTACAGAATACTTATAAATCCAAGCTGCAAACAATATAAATATTATAAATGTAATGGCATTACTTTGAGGAACAATTTTTGAACCAAAATTAATAGCAATGTTCAAAGCAGCCATAACACCTATAAATATACCAGTTATAGCATCACCTGCAACCAAACCAGAAGCAAGTAATATACCTTTTTCAACAGCCTCAGTTTTTTCTTCTTCTTTGTCTTTAAACTTCATTTCAACTAATTTTCTCACTATACCGCCAATAAATATAGTAGTAGTTAAAGTGATAGGCAAATATAAACCTAAAGCCACAGGAAGTATAGGAAGTTTAGCCAAAGCACAAAATACTGCAATAGAAGCTCCAATTATAACCAAAGTCCAAGGCAACTGAGCAGTCATAATACCTTCAACTATAAGTTTCATCAAAGTAGCCTGAGGAGCAGGAACAGCCTCACTACCAATACCATAAGCAGTTTGCATAAGTATAACAGTAGCAGCAGCACCAACAGAAGCCACACAAAGAGCTATAAACATACCAATTTGTATATTCTTAGGAGAACCACCTATTATAAAAGTAGATTTCAAAGACTGAGCAACTCCGCCCGCAGTAGCAGTAGATACACATACAACACCGCAAACAACAAGAGACATTCTAATACCCTCTTCGCCAATATTACCTGTTAATTTGAAAGCAGTAGCAACAATTAAAAGAGTAGCAATAGTCATACCAGAAACAGGGTTGTTACTAGCACCAATAACTCCAACCATTCTTGCAGATACAACAGCAAAAAAGAAACAAAATATTACAGCCAATATACCGCCTAATATTCCGCCGCCAATTATAGGAACAAGCCAAGTAGCTAAAAAGCCAAATATAGCAGCAGTAATAAGCCATATAATAGGTGCATCTTGATTAATTCTGTCATGATTATCATTACCGCCCTTCTCACCCATACCAGCTATAGATTTTTTGAAAGAATCTATAATTGTAGGAAGTGATCTTGCTAAAGAAATGAAACCTCCCATAGCAACAGCACCAGCACCAATATATCTTATATAACTACCCCAAACTTCCTGGGCAGACATCTCTGATATTAAAGTAGTAGAAGGAAATATTGGAGTGTTAATTAAACTTCCAAAATATTTAATTATAGGTATAAGACCAAGCCAAGCAACTATACCGCCAGCAAACATTAATGATGAAGTTTCAAGCCCAATAATAAAACCTACACCAAGAAGCGAAGCTAAAGTATCAACTCCAAGCATAGTTTTTTCATAAGGCTTAATTATATAAGTAGCACTCTCTTTCCAAAAACCAAAGCCTCCAGATAAAAGTTTGTATCCAACACCAGCAATGATACCAGTAATCATATACTTAAAACCTTTACCGCCCTCAGAGCCTATTACTAATACTTCAGCTTGAGCCATAGCTTCAGGATAAACTAAAGAACCATGCTCTTCTACTATCAAATATTTTCTTACAGGTGTAATGAAGAAACAACCCATAAATCCGCCAATAATAGTAACAATTATTACGGTAAATATTGAAAGCCCCATACCAAATAATATTAAAGCAGGCAAAATAAATATTATACCGCCAGCAATAGATTCACCAACCGCAGTAAGTGATGCTGCAAAATTAGCTTCTAATATATTGTTTCTTTTAAATAAAGCTTTAAATACACCAGTAGCAAGTATAGCACCGGGTATACCAGCAGATATTGTAAGACCTACTTTTAATCCTAAATAAGTGTTGGCAGCTGCAAAAATTATAGCCAATATAACACCAAGTATTATAGAGTAACCTGTCATCTCAGGCATTACTGTGGTAGCAGGTATAAAAGGTACATAATCCTCACCCTTTATCCCTCCATAAGCATTTTTTGATAGCTTTCTAGCCTCTTCTTTAATAGACATTCCTATTTCTCTCCTATTGTTTAATATTTTTTTATTTAATCATTTTGGTTTAAGCGATACTTATAACAAGTTCTTTTAAGAATTTCCACATTCTATCTACAGAAGATATACTTAAATGTTCTGCAGGTGTGTGTACATCTTTAATATCTGGACCTATACTTATCATATCAACATTAGGTAAAGGTTTTTTAAGTATTCCGCATTCTAATCCTGCATGTATAGCCTCTATTTTGGCATCTTTTCCTGTAACTTTTTTATAAACACTCAATGCGATATCTTTAACTTTAGAATTAGCATCATATTCCCAAGCAGGATATGCATTAGATATTTCAAAAGAAGCTTTAGCCATTTTAGCAGCAGATTCTATTTTTAAAGCTATCTCTTTAGATGAACTCTCTACAGAACTTCTTACAGATATAGTAAATCTTAATTTTCCATTTTCTTCTTTTAATACCCCATTGTTACAGCTAGTCTGAACCAAACCTTCTATATCTTTGCTCATATAAGCAACACCGTCTGGTACAAGCATCATAAAGTTAATAACATTATCACTTAATTCTTTAGTAAAGCTATCTTTAACATCTGAAGCTTCTGCAATATTTATAACCATATCAGGGTCTTCTACTCTATATTCATTTTTTAAGTTTTTAGCAACTTCTTCTAAAGTATTTTTTACTTTATTAATATCTTTAGAAACTACTAAAGCCTCTGCATGTTTTGCTATGGCATTATGTTTAGCACCGCCTTCTATATGAGATATAACAACATCATCTCTCACAGCATATAATAATCTTCCAAGCAATTTTATAGCATTAGCTCTCTGTTTAATAATCTCTATTCCAGAGTGTCCGCCTTTAAGACCTGATACTTCTATTTTTAAAGCATGCCCTTCTGCTTTTTCTCTCTTAATATCAAAATCTGTTAAAGTGTTCATTCCCCCAGCACAGCTTACCAAAAATATTCCTTCTTCTTCTCCGTCTATATTAATCATAGTTTTTCCGTCTATATGCTCTCCTGTAATTGCAATAGCTCCGTCCATACCTGTTTCTTCTGCTGTAGTAGCTAGTAATTCTATAGGAGGATGAGGTAAATCTTTAGAATCAAGCAATGCCATACCCATAGCTATAGCAATTCCGTCATCGCCTCCAAGTGTTGTATTATTAGCTCTTAATATATCACCCTCTACTATCATCTCTATAGGGTCTTTTCTAAAATCATGCTTAGAGTCTTTTGTTTTTTCACATACCATATCAACATGGCCTTGTATTATTACTGCAGGCTTGTTTTCGTATCCGCTTGTGCCTTTCTTCTTGATAATTACATTCATAGCATTGTCTTGATATACTTCCAAATTTCTATCTTTAGCGAACTTCACCAAAAAATCACTAATCTCTTTTTCATGTCCTGATTCTCTAGGTATTTGATTTATTTCATTGAACCATTTGAATACTTCTTTTGATTCTATTGAATTAAAAGCATTTAAATCCATAGTATATTACTCCTTAAAACAATATAAGTTATTTTTATTATTTTGTACTTTTATTAGTATAATAAATAATATAAAGATTGTCAAAAAAAATTAATAATATATCAAAAAATTTAATTTTATGTAACTTCAAGTAGTAATATATTTAATTATTTTTATAATATAATTTTACAAAAAATTTTCTTCTAACTCCCCACCCTATAGGCTTTTTGTTTTTACTATAATATTAGAACCATATTTCTTTTTTTGCCTATACTATAATTTTTGCCTCCCACCCTAGTTTTTTAAAAATTTGTAATCTACTCACCGCACGATAAAATAAGCAAAATACATGAATAATTTTAAGAATACAAACTTCATTATATTTCTAAATTTATTCACCGTGCGGGAAGCAGGCTTTAAAACAAATAAAAACTTGGGTGGGGGCTGACATTTCTAATTAAACAATAAATATAATTGCCGCTCACTTTCTAAAAATATTTCAAAAAACATAGAGGGCGGGGTTGTATATAAAATTTCATACCTAATATAAAAAACATATATTTACTTGAAAAATTATTATTTTTGTTATATCATTAAAATATATTTTATTAATTGGAGTGAAATATGGTTAAATTTGCCGACTTAGGTCTTGTAAACAGCAGAGACCTCTTTAAAAAAGCTATTAACGGCGGTTATGCTATTCCAGCATTTAACTTTAATAATATGGAACAACTTCAGGCTATAGTACAGGCTTGTGTAGAAACTAAAAGCCCTGTTATTATTCAAGTATCTTCTGGTGCTAGAAAATATGCTAATCAAACATTATTAAGATATATGGCTCAAGGAGCTGTGGAATATGCTAAAGAATTAGGCGTTAATGTACCTATAGTATTACACCTTGACCATGGTGATAGCTTAGAACTTTGTAAAAGCTGTATTGAATATGGTTTCTCTTCTGTTATGATAGACGGAAGCCATTATGATTACAACAAAAACGTAGAAATTACTAGAAGCGTTGTAGAGTATGCTCATAAATATGATGTTACTGTTGAAGGAGAATTGGGTGTACTTGCTGGTGTAGAAGACGATGTTATAGCTGAACATCATACTTATACTCAGCCTGAAGAAGTAGAAGATTTCGTTAAAAAAACAGGTGTTGATTCACTTGCTATATCTATTGGTACTAGTCATGGTGCTTATAAATTCAAACCCGGTCAAAACCCTCAAATAAGATTAGACATTCTTAAAGAAATTGAGAAAAAAATTCCGGGATTCCCTATTGTACTTCATGGTTCTTCAAGTGTTCCTCAAGAATATGTTAAAATGATTAATGAATACGGCGGTAAACTTGATGATGCTATAGGTATTCCTGAAGAGCAATTAAGAGAAGCTTCTAAGAGTGCAGTTTGTAAAATCAACATCGATAGTGATTCAAGACTTGCTATGACTGCTGCTATTAGAAAAGTATTCCATGATGACCCTAAAGAATTTGACCCTCGTAAATATTTAGGTCCTGCTCGTGATGAAATGAAAAAACTTTATATTCATAAAATAATGAATGTATTAGGTTCAAATGGTAAAATATAATAAAAATTAAAGGAGATATATACTGTGGGAAAACAACATAGAAAAGTAGTGAAACGCAAAAGAGCTTTAAGAAGAATCAAAAGACAAAAAGATGCTCTTAATGCTAAAGCTAAATAAACAAGATTGTTTAAGGGTGTAAGTTTTTCTTATACCCTTAATTTTTTGTTAAAGCAAATGATTTTATACAATAAAAAATGTTATTTAACAACAACATTTAAGAATTATTATAGGTATAAAAATGAAAAAAGTTATTATATCAATATTAGCAATATTTTTTGTAATGTCTTGCACTAATCAAAACAATTCGAATAAATCTCCTCTTGCAATTCAAACAGACTTTGGAAGAAAGGATAATGCTGTAGCAAGCATGTATGGTGTTGCTCTTAGTGTGGATAAAGATTTAAAAGTTTATGACCTTACACATGAAATACCTGCATACAATATATGGGAAGCTGCTCTAAGACTTGACCAAACTGCTAGGTATTGGCCTGAGGGTACTGTGTTTGTTAGTGTTGTAGACCCGGGTGTTGGCACTGACAGAAAATCGGTTGTTATGAAAACTAAAAATAATTATTACTTTGTTACTCCAGATAATGGTACTTTAACTTTTGTTGCAGAGTCTTTAGGTATAGAAGAGGTAAGAGAAATTGATGAGGCTAAAAATAGACTTACAAACTCAGCTGAATCATACACATTCCACGGAAGAGATGTTTATGTTTATACTGGTGCTAAGCTTGCTTCTAAACAAATTACATTTAGAGAAGTTGGTCAATCTTTAGGAACTAATATAACAAAAATTGAATATCAAAAGGCTAAATATGAGAATGGAGTTTTTTATGCTAATATACCTGTGCTTGATATTCAATATGGCAATGTATGGTCATCGCTTCCTCGCAAGTTAATGCTTGATAATGGAGTTAATATAGGTGATACTCTTAATGTAAAAATATATAATTATAGTGAGCTTGTATGGACTGGTAATGTTATGCTTGTAAATACTTTTGGTGATGTGCCTGAAAATGAAAATATGGCTTATTTTAATTCTGAGCTTAATTTTTCTGTAGCTGTTAATATGGGCAATTTCTCTGAAAGATATAAAGTATATAGCGGACCAAATTGGAGCATGGAAATTACAAAAAATAATGAATGATTATGACAAAAATAGAACAATATCTCTTAAATACAAACAAAATAAAATTTTTCGATACTATTCACTCTGATAAAAATAAAAAGATAATAATAAAAAATAAACATCTCAAAAAAACTAATGGAGCACAGATGGAAATACAGAATATAGAAATAAAAAATGAAGAGTTAAAGAAATTATATCAAACTATAACTAAATGTATGAAATGCAAGGCTTTATGCAACAGCCGTAAAAATGTGGTATTTGGAAGAGGAGACGAAAAACCTGATATAGTATTTGTGGGAGAAGCTCCGGGTGCTGATGAGGATAGATTAGGTTTTCCATTTGTGGGCAGAGCTGGTAAATTATTGGATAAGTGGATTGAAAAGCTAAACATTTCAAACTACTATATTATGAATGCTTTAAAATGCCGTCCGCCTGAAAACAGAGACCCTCTTTTAGAAGAAAAAGATAATTGCAGAGAGTTCTTTACAAAGCAGCTTGAGATATTAAATCCTAAAATTATATGTGCATTGGGAAGACATGGCTTTTCTAATTTGGTAGATTTTGATTTAAAAACTCCTTTTGGAAGGGTGAGAAACAATATTCACTATTATAAAAATATACCAGTTATTGCAACATATCACCCTGCCTACATATTAAGAAATCAAAAAGAAGAAATAAAAGTAATAGAAGATTTGGAGTTTATGATAAGAGAATTAGAAAAATTAAAATAATTATATTTTATGTATAGTGAAAATTTTTAAGTTTATCAATTTTGTTTTTATATTTTTGGACTAGTCCCCCTGCGAAGCGTACCCATAGGGTACCCCTCTACTTCTTTTTGCGGCCGAAGGAAGTAGCTTTAGGTATGGCCCAAAGAAGCAAAAAGACTGCATTTTTTATCATAAAATACAAGTATCATTTCATACTTAATACATATTCCAACATATAAAGATAAAATATTTGTACTTTTTGCTACGGGAAAAAGTTGAATAAAATAAACTTATATGACAAAATATACTTGTTTTGATATAAACTTTTTTATTAGGAAGCAAATTTGAAAAGAATAATATTACTATTTTGTTTAAGTGCTTGTTTATACACTCAAGAATTTGATTATCTACTGCCTGATGATTTTGATGCAAACGAATATAAAGAATATTACACAAACGATAATGAGAAACATATAGAAAACAAAAAAACAAACACCCCCACAAAACCAACTATATTTGACTATATAAACCCTTCATACAAAATAAGAGATACAATAATGAATCTTCAAAACTATCTTGATAAAGGCGGAAATATTAATGCCACAAACACAAACGGCAACACTATTTTAATGGAAGCTTCATCAATAGGATATTATGATTTAGTTGATTATATAATAGATAAAAAAGCAGAAATAAATATTACAAACTCAAATGGTGAAAACGCTTTGATACTATCAGCAGACTATCCATATATATTGAATCTTCTTATAGAAAACAATGCAGATGTAAATGCTATAGACAATAAAGGAAAAACAGCACTTCTCACTGCCGCAGAAAAAGGCAATATTATGTCTGTGCAATTACTCATAAAAGAAAAAAGCAATATTAATCAAAAAGATATTTTAGGCAAAAACGTATTGATGTATGCAGTTGAAAGTGAAAATTTAGACTTGGTAAAATATTTAGTAGAAAAAGTAAAAGTAGATATTAATGAAAAAGATGATTGGGGACAGAATGCCATATTTTATGCGACAAAAATAGAGATGGCTAGATATTTAATTTACAATGACATAGATTATAAAAGCAGAAATTCAATAGGCCTAAAACCTCACGAAGTATTAAAATATAATAACAAGATAAATGTATCTAACTATTTACAAAAATTATATAATGATGAATAATAAAAATGTCTTTAAGTATTTTTTATATAAACCGAAAATATTTGCAGTATATTGGAGAATATAATGAATATCAAAGTTATCTTATTATTTATAAGTATAAACATATTTTTATTTGCACAGTCTACTTCCAATATTGGAGATAATAATATATTAATAAATACTGGTATAGGAAGAGTAGATTATACAACATATACAATATATGCTGATGCCACTGCAGATATTCTTACAGATAAAGTTCTACACCCAGAAGCATTATTAATACTTCAAGAACAGGCAGAAGAAGAAACTTTTAGAACTCTTTATCAAACTTTGGGTAATATTATAGTTAATGGCGATTATACAGTTTATAACATTATAGAAGAAAATGACAAATTAAGAGAAGATGTTATGGACTTTGTTAATAATGCAAGACTTTTAGGCGTATCCTATCCTAGCAGAACAAGCGTTAAAGTATTAATGGCTTTAGATATTATCACTAATCAATTAATGTCAAACTTCATACAAAATATGAATACTTATAAGACTACACCAATAGTAACATATATTGATGCGGGTACTGATTATGATGGGCTTGTAATAGATGCAAGAGGAATAGGTTTCAAGCCTTCTTTATTTCCTACAATATATAATGAGAATGGTGATGCTATTTATGACATTGCTTATATAAATAAACAAATTGCCTCTACTAATGGATATATAAAATATTCTACAAACTCATTTTTAACTAATCAAATATATACAAATTTTACAGGCAGAAAACCATATAATATAGTAGCTTGGAGCACTAGAGGAAGATTTGCAAGTGATTTGGTAATAGGAAATGAAGATGCAAGCATTATATTAAGTGCACCAAAATTAAAAGAGGCTATTAGAAATTGTAAAGTTACAGTTATAATAGACTAAAATATAAGTTGTTTAATATTATGAAAAAAATAGAAGATTATATTGATTATATTTTTGAAGACAATCAAGAAGATATTAAACAATATGTATTAAAACAAACAGACATTATAAACTTCAAAATAAATAAAAATAATATATCAAACAACAAAACTATATACTCTCAAATAGTAGAAAAATACTTTCAAAAAGATGATGATAATGATTATATAATTAGGCTATTTAAAATTATTTCATTATATGATATAGACAATATTTATATATTTGAATCTTTTATTATTAATATTATAGCAGGTCTAAAAATAAAAGATGCTATATTAAAAACAATAAATTATCAAAAAATAATAAATTATAATAAAGGTAATATTTCAGATGAAGAGATACTAAAAAGGAAATTTTATATTTTTATTTATTTTGATAATGCATATAAATATTTTCCAAACTATATAAACAATTATATTGAAAACGTATATAAACTAACATTTGAAGAAGCCTACAAAGAATACAATGACAATATAATAATACCATTAATGGCTTTAGTTATTGGATATTATCTTAATAACGAAAATGAAAAATATATAGATAGAATTTCAGAATATTTGGATAATATAAATACACTAGACTCTATGCTTGCTGTTAGCATTATAATAGATAAAAACAAAAAAATAGAAAATAAATTTGTAGAGTTATTAAAACAATTAGAGCAAAATAACAAAAAACTTATAGCAGATTTTATTTATATATCAAGACTTCCAATAGAAAATAAATACTTCTTTGATTTTAATAATTATGATGATTATATAAACTATTTAATAGATTCAAATGCAGAGAACTATATAATTTTTTTAATTAAATATTTAAACAGCAATATACACTTAAACTATAACAAAATATATTCAGAACTCATAGAAATAAAAAAATATGATGAAGAGACTTTCAATAAAATATATGAAGTATTAAAACTTTCAGACAATAATAAATATGCAATAGAATTAATAACAATATTTAATTTAATAACAAATAGTAATATTGATAACATAAATTATTTTTTAGAATCTTTAGAAAAAGAATTGGAAGACTTTTTTAATATTAAGCATATAAAATACAAAACTATATATGATTTAATTAATGCTCTAAAAATATATAAAAATGATTTAACTATTAAGTTTAATGAACGCATAATATTTTTATTGAATGTTTTTAATTGGTATTATAAAAGTAATGACAATGCTAAAAAAATTGTAAACACTGTATTAGAATCTTTTCCATACAACTTAATGATTCCTGTAATTGTAAAAAATAATATAAACTTATTTAATAAAAATATATATGACATAGTAAAAGAATATTGTATAAACATAAAAGATTTGCTAATAGCTTATTTTAATAGCTACCCAATATATATATTTAAATCTCACTATATTACAGAATTATTAAATAACTATCCTTATGAGATTAAAGAAGCATTTAAAGATATAGATTTTTTAAATATAGTATTAAATAAAAGTTATGCATTGATTGATTTTTTGGAATTAATTTATATAAAAAATAATTTTGATGATTATAGTATTGTCTATAATATTTTAAATACTGATAATGAAGAGATAAAAAAATATTCCCTAAACATCGTTTTAGAAAACGAAGAGTTAAATAGACAATATGTAGAGGATAATTTAGATAATTATAAAGAGTTTAAAGAGATATTAAAAAAATGGAATTACAGCAAAGAGGATTTTTGTTTTAATAGTATTGAAGAGATTTATGATTATGTTGATTATTATTATACAGAAAATGAATTATTAGATTTTTTGGATAATAATATATATTACAATATTCTCTCTCAAGATAACACAAGCATAGATATTAAAGTATTAAAATATATATTAAATGAATTTTTAAAAATAGAGAAGCCTAATAAAATAAAAGATGTAGAGAAAATATTGGAGTTTATAGAGAGAAAATCTTTTATAGACACTGTTGAAAAAGTAGTGGAATATTTTATAAACAATAACCTAATAGAAGACAACATAAAAATAATAACACCTTATGCAATATATGCTGATGAAAACCGTATAGAAAAACTTCATCAATTATTAATAGATTGGAATAATAGTTTTAAAACTCAATTAATACTATATACAATGCAATCAATCGCTATAAACGGCAAAACTTCAGCATTAAAAATGATTAATAAATTCGCTCTATATGGTAATAA
The DNA here is from genome assembly GCF_009755885.1 of Brachyspira sp. SAP_772. Taxonomy (NCBI): domain Bacteria; kingdom Pseudomonadati; phylum Spirochaetota; class Spirochaetia; order Brachyspirales; family Brachyspiraceae; genus Brachyspira; species Brachyspira sp. SAP_772. Next base: position 239,831 of record NZ_VYIX01000003.1, read on the forward strand.
CAAAGAAATAAAAAACAACATAAAAGAAATACTTATCTATGCATCAGAAATATTAAATACAAATATAGACAACATCTTTGAAAGATTATTCCCCAATTTTGGATTTGATGCAGAAGGAAAAAAAATAATAAATTATGGTAACAAAAGTTTTCAATTACAATTATTAAGCGATTCATATTTAGAAATATTTGATATGCAAAACTCTTCAATAATTAAAGAACTTCCAGAAACAGAAAATGATAAAGAATTAGAAAAAGTAAAAGAAGATTTTTTACACACTCAAAAAACATTAAAAGAAATAATTAATTATGAGAAAATAAAATTAACAAGAGCCTTAATAAACGGCAGAAAATGGAATTATAAAACTTTCTTTGAAGTATTTATATATAATCCAATAATGCGTTATTTTACACTCTCATTTGTTTGGGGAGTTTATGATGAAAACAATGTTTTAATAGATTCTTTTAGATATATGGAAGATGGAGCATTTGTAACGGCAGATGATGAATTGTATGAACTTCCGGACAATTGCTATATTGGAATATATCATATAATTGATGATGATATAGAAAAATTTTATAAGTGGAAAGAGCAATTTGAACTTTATGATATAGAACAGCCAATTAATCAATTTATGAATGATGTTATAACATTAAAAGAAGAGAATGTAAAATATGATTCTATTATAATATTTGAAGGATTTAAAATTGACACTTCATATATAAATCAACTATGCAGAGAGCTTGATATAAGAGACACTTATTTTAATGACAATGCTTCATATATGATATTTGATGATATATTAAAAATAGTATGTAAAATTAATGCTTATGCTTATGGAGAAGAGATAGTTTTAGGCTCTATAGAGTTTTATGAGCTTGAGAAGAATGAGAGATTAGGCAAAAAGATAAATCCATTTGAAATTAGTCAAAAGTTTGTTAGTTCTATACTATATTATTTATCGTTGGGGTTATACGAATAAAAGATTTTCAGTATATATCTAAAAAATTATAAGTTTTTGTTTTATTATTTGCAGGGCTTTGCCCCGCACCCCACTTCTTTTATTGGTATAAAAGAACCAAAAGAACTGCATTGTTTAGCTTAAAATGTTGGTATTACAATATAGTTTATACATATTCCAAACATAAAAAGCTATAACATTTGCACTTTTTTGTTCTTTTGACGAAGTCCGCACCGCGACTGAAAGGAGTGCCTGCGACTGAAAGAAGTACCTTTAGGTATGGGTGCGAGCTACGGGAAAAAGAACAAGAAAAAATTTAATAAACTTAAAAAAATTAATAAAAAAAGATAGCACTACTATAAGTACTATCTTTTATAATCTTAACAATATCAAAGAAATCTTTACTTCAATACAAATCTATTTAAATATTCATAAACAAATATAGCAAGTATTATAAGCGGTATAATATAACTGCTGTAAAGTCTTAAATATGCAGGGAATTTAACTCCTTCACCAGTATTAACTTCTTTAAGAAAATTATCAAATCCCCAACCAAACTTTCTAGTACAGAAGAATAAAGTAACCAAAGCACCAAGAGGAAGTATATTGTTACTTACTATAAAGTCTAATAAATCAAGTATTACTGTACCCTCGCCAAAAGGATTAATATGTGATAAAACATTAAAACCTAAAGCAGTAGGCAAGCTTCCAAAGAACACTACTAAAAATAATATTACAGAAACTTTTTTTCTTGATAATCCAAACTTATCCATAGCAAAAGAATATATATTTTCAAATACAGCAATTATAGTAGTGAGAGCAGCCATAGCAAGAAATAAGAAGAATAAAGAACCCCATAATCTTCCCAAAGGCATAGAATTAAATACATTAGGCAAAGTAACAAAAGTTAAGCCAGCTCCCTGACCGGGATTAACATTAAAAGCAAAACTAGCAGGGAATATTAAAAGCCCAGCAAGTAAAGCTACTGCTGTATCTAATGCAACTACTATAAGAGCTTCCCCTGTTAATCTTTGTTTTTTATCTATATAGCTTCCAAATATAGCCATTCCTCCCTGACCAACACTAAGAGAGAAGAAAGCCTGACCAATAGCAGCATAAAATATAGCAATAAAACCAGAAAATCCGCCGCCAAACAATTTATTGAAATCAGGAACCAAATAGAATTTTAAACCCTCAACAGCACCGTCTAAAGTTACAGCTCTTATTATTAATACTATAAGCAAAGCAAATAAAGATATCATCATAAACTTACTTGCTCTCTCAACTCCGTTTTGAAGACCAAAAGAACAAATTAATATACCTATTAATACACTAACCCCCATCCACAAAACTAAAGTAGAAGGGCTTCCAAGTACTCCATTAAAGAAAGTTCCAATTTGATCCGCACCTAATGAAGTAAACTTACCAGTTAAAGTAAAATAGAAATAAGCTAAACACCAACCGCATATAGTAGTATAAAATAACATAAGAAGCACATTACCAATAATTTGAACATAACCTATCTTGTGCCAATGCTGACCTTTTTTCTCTAGTTTTAGAAAAGAATTAGATATATCATGTCCGCCGGCTCTTCCTACAGCAAACTCCATAATCATAGGTATAGTACAAAATGCTACTATAGATATTATATAAAGTACAACAAAAGCACCACCGCCATATTGACCTGTAATATAAGGAAATCTCCAAACATTACCCATACCTACAGCACAACCAGCCGAAACAAGTATAAACCCTAATCTGCTGCCAAGTTTTTCTCTCTCTTTCATAAATAGTTCTCCAATAAAAACATTAAAAAACATTATATTTCTATATATAATAATGAAGTATGATATTATATAAAACAAATAAAATCAATACTTAATGCTTTTTAATATACATTTTATTGACAAAAAATTTTAGTGTTATATACTTTTTTTATGAGCTCATCTATCAATTTATCTACAAACATAAAAACTCAATTAAGACATGAATTAAGATTAAACGCTCAAACCAAATTATGGCTTGATGTAATATCAATGCCCGCAATAGAATTAAAAGAAAAGATAGAAAAAGAAATGGAAGAAAACCCTTTCTTGGAATATGATTTTAAAAATTATAGCAGTAGTAATAAAGATATTGATAATATTATAGAAAATACAGTTCAAAGCGAAGGTGAAAGCTTATTCGAACACCTTAAAACACAAATAAACATAGCATTGGGTAACAAAAAAGATATAGAACTAGCAGAACATATATGCAGTTTTATAGATAAAGACGGATATATAAAAACACCATACGAAACTATAGCAGAAACTTTGAATGCCAATATAAAAGATATACAAAGAATTATTAACATATTAAAAACCTTTGACCCATTAGGAGTTTGTGCTAAAGATATTGAAGAATGTTTATCTATACAGCTTAAATCAAGAGAAGATATAGAAGATAATATAAAAGAAATAGCTATAAAAATAGTAGAAAATTTCTTAAAAGAGCTTGGAAAGAAGAATTATGATTATATAGCAAATGAAATGAATATCACTAAAGATAAAGTACTTGAAGCTCTAAAAATAATACAAACATTAGAGCCCTACCCTGCAAGAGAATACGATACCACACCTATAAAATATATAGTGCCTGAGATTTTTATATTCAAAGAAAACAATGAGTGGGTAGTAAAAACTAATGAAAGCTTTATAAAGCCCTTGAAAATTAGCAAAAAATATAGTAAACTAATAAATGAGGGGAAAAATAGTAGAGAAGATACAAACTTTTTGAAAGAAAAAAAGAAAATGGCTGAAAATTTAATAAATGCTGCCAATGAAAGAAAAAAAACACTGTTAAAGGTTGGCGAAGGGCTATTAAAATTTCAACTTCCTTTCTTTGAAAATGGAAAAGAGTTTGTAAAACCTTTAAAATTGCAAGATTTATCATTAGAAGTCTCTTTAAGTGAGTCTACAATAAGCAGAATATCTAATGGTAAATATTTAAACACAGTTTGGGGCACTTTCTCTATAAAATATTTCTTTTCTAAAGAGCTTAAAGGTGGTATATCATCAAGAGCCGTAAAAGAAATAATAAAAAGAATAATAAAAGACTCCCCTGCTAAATTGACTGATGAAAAAATAAGGCTGATATTGAAAAGCGAAGGTATTGACATATCAAGAAGAACTGTTGCTAAATATAGGCTTTCATCGTCAATATTATGAAAACAAAAGGAGAAAATTTTATGCATCAAAACATCATAGGTAAAAACGTGAGAATCACTAAAAACGTAAGAGAACATATAGCTAATAAGATGCAAAATATAAAAGTTCATTCTGATAGAATAATAGATGCTAATATCATCTGTGAACATATACATGAAGAATATATAGTTCAAGGTACTATTACTTTTGGTAAACAAGTATTCCATGACAAAGAAAAAGAAAAAGACTTGTATGCAGCAATAGATACAATGTTCCAAAAAATAGAAAGAAAAATTAGAAAATCTAAAGAGAAAACTATAGATAAAACTCAAAGAGCTGTAGTTGATAAAAGCGTACAAACTGATGATGATGATGCTTCTTATTCTATAAACACATTATCTTTGTATGAAAAACCTTTAGATGAAGTAGATGCTCTTGTTATATTTAATCATGATAAAAGGCCGTATCTTGCTTATTTCCCTATAAAGAGAGAAGAAGATTTATATAGCGTAAAAATAGGTAAATATCCTTCTTATCTATTTAAAGGAAATGATTCTAAGACTTATGAAATATACGAGAGCGATGATTCTAATAATTCTTGGAATATAGATGAAGTTAGTTTAACTAGCGATAATAATATAGATGCTAGTTCAAGCAAAAAATATGAATTAAAAGAATATAATGTGAGTGAGGCAGTAAACTACTTAACAGAAAACAACAATGAAAAGTTTGTAGTATATGTAAGCAGTGTTACTGGTCAGGTAGAGGCTTTATATAAGGAATCAGATATATCTTTTACTTTAATAAGAATATTTGAGTTATAATTTTTTTATAAATTAATACTATTTTGGAGGGCTTAATAAAAATGAGCTTGATAGACTATATCAACAAAGATGCAATAATGATAGATGTTCAAGAGACAGATAAAGAACGTTTACTCTCTAAAATGGTAGAAAGACTTAATGAATGCGGGCTTTTGCTCAACAAAGATGAAGCAGAACACTCGATTATGGCTAGAGAGAAGCTTATGAGCACTGGGGTTGGAAGCGGTATAGCTATTCCGCATGCCAAGACTGATGCTGTAGACAAGATAGTTTTAACAGTTGCTACAATCAAAAATGGTATAAATTATAAATCTGTAGATAAGAAAAAAGTATTTATAGTTTTTATGCTTCTTGCGCCTAAAGATTCGGCATCAGAAAATTTAAAAGTGCTAACTACAATAGCTAAAATACTTAGAGATAATAGTCATTTTGTAGAGAAGCTTATAAATACAGAAAAAAATGAAGATATAATATCTCTTATCGCTAAAGAGGAAATGAAATTATAATGCCTAAAAAAATAAATGTTGAAAAATTCCTTGAAATCAACGAAAATAGAAATAACATATTAAAAATAAGAAGATTAACGGGTTTAATTGGCATGAAAAACGAAATATATAGCTGCGATGTCAATAGACCCGGTATGGCATTATTTAGATATTTTCAGGACTTTGCCTTTGAAAGGATACAGATATTTGGCAAGGGCGAAGGAAATTATGTTGTAACTTTAGACAAAGAAAATAAAACTGATATATTTGAAGAGATGCTTTCTTACAAGATTCCTATATGTATATTTACTTATGGGCTTGTTCCGCCTGAATCTTTTATAGAAATTGCTAAAAAAAATAATATATGTGTTATTGTTACAGAGATTCCTACTAATGAGTTTGTATTATCTATGCAAAACTTAATAGAAGAAGAGTTTTTAGAATCATTTAGAGTTCATGGCGGGCTTGTTGAGGKTTTTGGTGTTGGAATTTTAATATTAGGTAAAAGCGGTGTTGGTAAGAGTGAGGCTACTTTAGAGCTTATATATAAAGGTCATAGGCTTATAGCAGATGATACTGTTGAGTTTAAGAAATTAAAAGACGGTAGGATTATTGGTAAAAAACATGATGTTATTAAGCATAAAATGGAAGTGAGAGGTATTGGAATAGTAGATATAAGCAGGCTTTCTGGTATGAGTGCCATTAGGGATAAAAAAAGGCTTGATTTGGTGATTGAGCTTGAACAGTGGAAAGATGATGAGCAGTATGACAGAATGGGGCTTTATGATAAAACTTATAATATACTAAACACTGAAATACCTTATATAAAATTGCCTGTACGTGCCGGAAGAAACATATGTATATTAATAGAAACTGCTGCTAAGAATTTGCGTCTAAAAGAGATGGGCTACAACAGTGCTAAAGAATTAGATAAAGATTTAATAGAAGCTATGCAAAAAAAAGGTTCATAAAAACATATCTATATTAAAAAGGATTAAAAATATATGTCAAAAATAGCTGTTGGTATGAGTGCGGGAGTAGATTCTACAACAACGGCAAAACTTTTAAAAGAACAAGGTAATGAAGTTTTTGGCGTTACTATGCTTCTTTGGGACGGTGATGAAAGAGCTCCTTTAAGTGGTTCTTGTTATGGTCCTTATCAAAACAAAGTGGTAGAAGAATGCAAAAAATATGCCGCTCAAATTGGCATTGATTATTATGCTTTTAATGTTAGTGAATTATTTCAAAAAAAAGTAATAGATTATGTAAAAGATTCATACAAAAAAGGACTCACTCCAAACCCTTGTATAATGTGTAATAGAGAAATTAAGTTTATGGCTTTATTTGATGCCATAGAAAAAAGCGGTTTAACTTTCGATAAATTTGCTACTGGGCATTATGCAGGTGTGAGATATGATGAAGAGGAAAAAAGATATATACTTTTAAGAGGTAAAAATCATATAAAAGATCAATCTTATTTTTTATATAGATTAACTCAAGAGCAATTATCAAAAATAATGTTTCCTATGTATGAAATGACTAAGGAAGAAACAAGAAACTTAGCAAGAGAATATAGCCTTATTGATGTGGCAGAAAAAAATGACAGTCAAGATTTTTTTGCTGGGGAATATCATAGGTTATTTGATGAAGATTTAGAAGGAAATATTGTACATATAGAAACTAATGAAATATTAGGGCATCATAATGGAATATGGCATTATACGGTTGGGCAGAGAAAAGGACTTGGTATTGCATATAAAGAGCCTCTTTTTATAATCTCATTAGACAGCAGCACTAACACAGTTTATGTTGGAAATAAAAATCACACCATTATAGACAAAGTTACAATATATGACATAAATTGGATAGTAAACAAAAGAGAAAAAGAGTTTACAGCATTAGTAAAAACAAGAAGTGCACATAAAGGTACTATGGCTAATGTAGTGCCAATAGATGACAGCAGAATAGACATACATTTTTTAGAGCCTACAGGTATAGTAGCCAAAGGACAATCATGCGTTTGCTATGACGGCGAGATTACATTGTGCGGCGGAATTGTATATTAAAACAATTATTTTTATTCAACTTTTTCCCGTGTACGAGCTGTACCACCTTGCCGCACGGTAATGCTATGCTTTAATTATAACTTCTTAGTCGTGCGGAGGAGTGCATTTTAATGTACAATTAAATTATAAAATTCATAATAAAAATGCAGTCTTTTTGGTTCTTTTGGCCATGCCACAAGGGTACTTCCTTCGGTCGTAAAAGAACTAGGGGCGTGTACCCTAAGGGCACGCTTCGCAGGGGGCAACGCCACCACAAACTAGAAATTTTTAGTATATAATTAAACAATTATGTTTTATTATTATAAGTATTTGTTTTTGTTCAACTTTTTTGTCGCTCTCGCGGTGCGGACTTCGTCAAAAAGTTGCAAAAAACGCATATACTATAGTTAATATCTTATGAATATATAAAAGAATATAAGATAATACCTATATTTTAGCTAAAATTGCAGTTCTTTTGCTTCTTTTATACCAATACCACAGGCACTTCCTTCGGTCGTAAAAGAAGTGGGGTGCGGGGCAAAGCCCTGCAAATAATTAAAATAAAAAATTTAAAATATATTGAAACAATTATTTTTTATCAACTTTTTCCCGTAGCTACACTCTGTGGACTTCGTCAAAGTTGCAAAAAGTACAAATTTATATATCTTCAATATCTATTAATAAAAACAATATTTATATTTTACTAAAAAATGCAGTCTTTTTGGTTCTTTTGGCCATGCCACAAGGGTACTTCCTTCGGTCGCAAAAGAACTGGGGGTGCGTGGGCTAGCCACCGCAAATATTAAATAAAACTAATTTTTTATAAACTTAAAAATTTTTAGTATATATTAAAACAATCATTCCTCTTCTTGATAGCTTATTCGCATCTTACTTAACTCTTCCTCTGAAACTGTTCTTATTTGTGTGAAGAAATAAACATATTTTGAAATGAATAATATTATCAAAACTATACGTGCATATATATTATCTACTAAAATGAATGTAATTATAAGCATGCAGCTTACAGGTATAAGTATAGTTAATTTTCCTTTTAGAGTCATAGCTCTTGATTTTACAAAACTCTCTAAATATCTTTTGTATAATTTTGTAGATAAAAACCAATCATGAAATCTTTTAGAGCCTTTAGCAAAGAAAAATGAAGCCAAGAGTAAAAACGGCGTTGTAGGTAAAATAGGCACAACTATACCAACAGCCCCTACCCCAAGAAATATAAAGCCTAAAACTATAAATAATATTCTCATAAAACAATTATCCTCTTGGTTTAAATATAACAAATAAACAAAAATATCCCACTCTTAAAATAAAGAATAGGATATTAATAAAAAAATAATATATTTTAGTGTATAATATTATTATTCAGCTATTACGCTTATAGTTTTTTTACCAAACTTATTAGTGTGGAATTTAACAACACCATTAGCAGTTGCAAAAATAGTATGGTCTCTGCCTATATCCACATTTTTACCAACATGGAATTGTGTACCTCTTTGTCTAACTATAATGTTACCAGATACAACCTTTTCTCCACCATAAACTTTTACACCTAAACGTTTAGATTGACTGTCACGTCCATTTTTTGAACTTCCGCCACCTTTCTTATGTGCCATTTTTTAACTCCTCTTTATATTTTACATAGTCGGGATACTCTTTAATAAGAGATTTTATACCTAGTAAATACCCTCTACTAACTGTAATATACTCATAAGCTTTTTCTCTATCAAGTTTATCAAACCCAATCAATTCAAAGCTTAAATATCCATCATTAATTTTATGTTTAATACTCTTACTGCCAACTATTTCAGTAAGAGCTCTTAGCATAGCCTGAGATAAAGCACTCAAAGCTATACATACCTCATAACCTTCACCAGACTTTTTTATTCCAGCATGCCCTTCTATAGTAACTTTTATTATAACACCATCACTATTATAAACAACACTGAATAAAGAAGACATTATATATTAAGCTAAAGTAATATCTTCTATAGTGATTTTATGATATTTATGTCTATGACCTGTTTTTCTTTTGTAATCTTTTCTTCTTTTGTGTTTACCTATAACTACTTTATCACCTTTTAAGCTTTCGACTATTTTAGAACTTATTTTTACTCCATTTACATAAGGTGTACCAACAACTACACTTTCATCATCTTTTTTTAGAAGGAGTGTTTTTATTTCTGGTGATTCTTTAGCATCATCGCCCAAATATTCTATTAAGATATCTTGACCTTTTTCTATTTTGTATTGTTTTCCCTTTACTTCTACTATTGCATACATGATGGTTTTTCTCCATTTATATTAATTTTAAATTTCTACTATTACATGAGTAATAAATTATACTATATTTTTACAATTCTGTCAACACTATTTATATAACTTTATAGTAACTCTTTTAGTTTCATCATCGAGCCATTTTACAAAAGAGTCTCTCATACGAATCTCACTTAGATAGTTTTTTACTCTTGTGCGAATGCTGTCCATATCTTTTTGTATTTCTACTATTTTTACTATATAAAAGCCCTTACCAACTAACTCACGCACTGAGCTAACAGTTCCTACCTTATACCCTCTTTTTGCCAAATTAAGTCCTGCATTTACCTGTGCAGGCAGTGAACGTTTTCCAGCATCATATAAAAGATTATAACCCAAATCTCCGCCATAATTCTTTGTTTTTTCATCATCACTATATTTTTTAGCCAACTCAGCAAAATCATTGCCTCTTACTGCCATAACACGCACTCTGTCAGCTAACTCCTGTTTTTCACCTTTTTCTGTAAATGTTGTAGCTTTGAAAAATATCCAAGAAAGTTTTACTAAAGTATCCACCTCAAAAGCTGTTTTATCTTTACTGTTATTATAATACTCATCTGCCTCAGCATCGGTAATTTCTGTATTATTAACAACAAGGCCGCTTAAATTCTCCATAGCTATTTGTTTTTTGATAGAATTGCGGTATTCTTCATAGGATATACCTTCTGCTTTTAATTGCTTAGCAAATTGATCTAAAGTAAGATTATACTGACTAGCAATATTTTCAAGACGCCTGCTTACATCATTTTCTTCTATTACATAATTATATTCTTGAAGTTTCAAATACATTATTCTCTCTTCAACTAAATCCTTATAAACCATATCATCATTGATTTTTTTACCAATAGACCTAGCTTGCAGAGATAAAAAAGATTTCCTACTTACAAAATCCTCATAAGTAATAGGCATTGAACCCACAACTCCAACTATACTATTAACCACATCATTAAATAAAAAATTACTGTAAAAAATGAATACAGATAAAATAAGTAAAATCTTTTTTTTCAATATTCTCCCCCATATATAATTATTAACCAAATTGAAAATAAATCATAAAAAGGAATTTATAATATTATAGAATAGAATTATAATATATTATCAAAAAAAATAAATAAGGGGCTATTATTTTTTAACAGCCCCTAAAATATATTTTAACAATAAAAATTAATTACCGAAGTGAAGTCCTACGCTAAGACCTATACCCAAATCGAGGTAACTAGTTACAAAATAACCCATAAATAACTGATCAACCTTATAAGTAGCAGGAATCATATAGTCTACATACAAATTAAGTCCAACTATAAAAGCTAACTGTCTAGATATAAAGAATCTCTGCTCTACAAGTGCTTTTAAATAAATACTTATAGGAGGAGGAGTCATAGTAAGTACTATATTTGGAGCATATATTAAAGCTTTAGCACCAATTCCAACACCCAAAACTGTGTCTCTAGGAATTAAGCTATTAACATTACCGATTACAAACTTAGTTGTAAAACCCAATCCCATACTTAAACCACTTTCTTTATTAACTACTTTTTTATCACCGGGGTAAGTAATACCTATAGTAGTTTGTTCTATTCCAACATCACCTAAAAGACTTATACCTTTTAAACCATTTTGCATAGGAAGCATATATCCTATTTGAACAGAAAGGTCTGGTCTTACTTCTGTTGATCCATTAATTTTTACAGTCTGAGAATCCAAAATTGGAAATCCAGTTACAGCACTAAGCTGTCCTACAACATCAACTTCAAATGCTGGAAAAACTGTACTAAAACTCACTAAAAAGATTGCTAAAATTAGTTTTTTCATCATTGTCTCCTAAAATACTAATTACCTATACTTAATTAAAGTATAATAATATTTAACCCATTAGTCAAGTATTAAATTTTGTATAGGCTTTCAATATAATAATAATACTACATATATTTATCGGATTTTTTTCATAAAAATAAATTACATCTACAACAAAACTAAAAAAATTTAATTTTTTTTCATTATACTTGAAAAACTACAACTATTTATTATAATTAATTAAAGTTTTTTTGGAGAACAACATGAAATTTGTATCTTTTTTAGAATGGAATAACACAGAAGCTATAGGAATTTTAACTAAAAATGAGCAAAGTGTTATACCTATAGCAGATATTATACCAGAGTTTAAAAACTATAATATGATTAATTTTATTGAAAATTGTAATAAAGATGTACTAAACAAATTAGAAAAAGAAATGGACTCTTTTAAGCAAACTTATTCAATAGAAAAAATTCAAATACTATCTCCTATAACAAAACCAATACATGATATTATATGTGTGGGAGTAAATTATCAGGATCATATTAATGAAGTAAAAAACAATATTAATGATGTGCAAAACACAAAGCCAGTATACTTTTCTAAAAGAGCCATTTATATAATAGGGCATAATCATAATATAAATGCAAGATTAGATTTAGATGAAACTTTAGATTATGAAGTAGAATTAGCTATAATAATAGGCAAAAAAGCAAAAGACATAAAAATAGAAGAAGTAAATGAATATATATTTGGATATAGTATTTTTAATGATATATCTTCAAGAAAAATACAAAAAGAGCATTCTCAGTGGTATAAAGGAAAAAGTTTAGATACTTATAGTTCAATGGGGCCATGCATTGTATATAAAGATGATATAAAAGATATAAATAACCTAAACATCAAATCAACTCTAAACGATGAAATAAGACAAAACTCAAATACAAAAAACATGATACATAATATATATGAATTAGTAAGCGATGTATCTAAGGGAATGACTCTTGAAGCAGGAGATATTATAGCTACAGGTACACCTTCTGGGGTTGGTATGGGCTTTAAGCCTCCTAAATATATGAAAACTGGAGATAAGATAACTTGCTACATAGAAAATATTGGCGAGCTAACTAATTATGTTAAATAAATTATAAGTTTAATTTAACTTCATCTTCGCCCTCATAGCAGTACCTACATACGCATTTATATATATCATCCCCTATCACAATTCTATCAACATCTTTTATTATTCTTTTTGAATATATTCCCTTTCTTCCGCAATCACATTTACCAAACACTTTTATATGCACATCAATTAAATCTTCTTCTATTAGGCTGCTCACACTCTCCCAATAATTCCTCTTAAAGTCCATATCCAAAGAAGCTATGTAAAAATCAATATTAGTATTGTTTTTTGATAAATCTTTTATTAATTTAATAAAATCAGAAGTTTTATTTAAAAAGCAAAACTCATCAATACCTATAACATCATAATTTGATAGATAATTTTCTATATCGGCAAATTTATCTTCTAATTCTTCTTCTGTGATAATATCTATTCTCTCATCAAACACAACATTTTTATCTCTGCAAAAATATCCCCTATAAGAAATATTAGGATATATAAATAATATCTTAATATCACTTTTCTCCATAAGGAGATAATCCAAACTCTTTATTAAATATTTAGATTTTCCAGCAAACATAGGACCCGTTATTAAATAATTCATAGAAATATAAAACCCAATATAGTTAATTAGTAAAAAATTAAATAGATTTTATCAAAAAAAACACTTTTTGCAAGTATAACTATGAAATATACAATTGTAAAATATTTGTAAATTACACTTTATTTAAAATAAAAAATGATATAAAATATTTTTGAAAAATAGTGAAAGGATAAAAAGATAATTTATGAATAATATAGTTGTATATTTAATAACGTTAATAGTATTAGCTTTTCTTACATTTATCTTAATAAAAAAAATAATTGCAAACAAAGATAATAAAGTAGGAAAAGTATCTGGTAAATTAAGCAAAGAGAGAATATTAGAATTAAAGAAAAGAATTGCTAAAGATGAAAATGACTATGAGGCAATATATGAACTTGCAATGTTAGAAGAGAATATTGGAGAGAATGAAGAGGCTTTAAAAAAATATGAACAATTAATGGATATAGGATACTTAAGAGGAAAGGCTCAGCTTGAAGCTGCTAAAAAATTAGAAAAAAAATATTCTGAATTAGGAAATAGAGAAAATATATTAAAATATTCTGCTATTGTTTTTAAGATAGACCCTAAAAATACAAAATATGCTATAAAGGCAGCTACTATATTAACTTATGAAGGAAGTTTTAAAATAGCTTGCGATTATTTTTCTAAGGTATTATCTGCAAAAGAAGAGTTTGATATTGATGATATTAAAGCGGCAGCATTTGCTTTTTATAAAGTTAAAGATTATAAAAAATCTCTCGCATTTTTAGAAACACTATACAAAAGAGTAAACAAAGAAAAAGGAAACAAAGAAACATCTAAACAAATAGCTAAATCTTTAATTTCACTTTATTTAATATCTGAAGAAATTAATATAGCAAAATCTTTCTTAGAGGTAACACTTGCAGATAAATTCCACGATGATAATTATATATTTTATTTAAACAAAGTATATTTATTTGTATTATATAAATTAGACGACAGCAAATTATTTAAAGAATATTATAACAAAATATACTCATTATATAAAATTCCTCAATTTGACAAAAAAATATCTGCTTTAATATTTGACTATGCATTCTATTCATATTTTTTAAGAGATATTGATTTTTCTATACAAGCTTTTAGAAATATAAAATCATTTAACTTAAAAGAATTTGATATTTATGATGTTGATAAAATATTAAGCTATTTATCTGAAATATATAAAGCATCAGATCAATTAAATAAAATAAAAGATTCCGGCTCATATTCTCTACAAAAATACAAAAACGACAACTTTGAAAATTATATAGATAAAGATTTAACAGCATTCTGGGATAAAACAATAAATTTATGGGAAGCTTCTTTTATAGATTTTGATTATCTATCAACTTTAGTAGATGCAAGGCCTACACTTAATGTTGATGCGGTATTAAATCAATTAAAAATTTCTGTAAATGATGATAAACCAAATAAATTTACAACCACCAATAAAATAGATAAAATATTTAAAATGAGCATATTTGATTTTAAAAAGGTTTGTCAAAATATAATAAGAAACAAATTATCACATTCAATAGTTCAGGAATACACAGGAGAAAAAGGAAAAAACAGTTACGGAGATGAAGTAGATTATTTAGCATACAACATGAAAAGCAGCAAAAAAGATTTAACTCTAATATCTTTCAAAAGATGGAACAATGTAGAGATTGGAGAGCTTATGATTAGAGACTTTTTAATGCTTGTTTCTGAGGCTGGGGCTAAAAATGGAATATTAATTGTACCTGTGGATCTTACAAGCAGTGCTAAAAGTTATGTACTTCATAATGATAGAATAGAAGTTTATTCTAGGGCACAATTTAATAATTTATTAAAAGATGAGTCTATATAATTTATTTTTACGGTTTATATAATTAAGATGTTATAATAGTGAATTTTATTAAAGGATATTTATATAATGAAAATTTTTTTAACTTTAATTACTATTATAATGATGTTAGTTTTTACTGTTTCTTGCACTCAAAAAACAGATTCAGAAAATAATATTGCTCAAAACAATACAGCAGAAAATGCTCATAATGCACATGCAGCTCATAATGCTTCTGGTTCTAAAATCATAGATGCAATGCATGCTCCTATGATGGCTCAGGCTTTTGAGAAAACTAAAAATATAGATGTTGATTTTTTAGTTAATATGATACCTCATCATCAAGGAGCTATAGATTCTTCTAAAATACTTCTTGAAACTACTACAAATGAAACTCTAAAAACTTTAGCTAATAATATTATAAAAGCTCAAGAGAAAGAGATAGAAGAGTTTAAAGCTTTAGTAGAAGAATTAAAAGCAAAAAATACAGATTATAGCGATATAGACACTGTAGCTTTTGGAAATGAGGCAGAGAAGATTATGAATGATATGATGATGGAAATGTCTATGATAGAAGTTACTGCAGATAATGACATAGATTTTCTTAAAGGAATGATACCTCATCATCAGGCTGCAGTTGATGCTTCTAAGCAAATATTATCATATACAAAAGATGATAAAATTAAAGAAATAGCTAATAGAATAATAACTGACCAAGAAAAAGAAATAGCAGATATGAATAATTTATTAACTTCATTAACATCAAAATAAAAAAAATAGTAAATAAGACAATATTAAACGCTATGGATTTTTTATTATCTATGGCGTTTTTTTATTTAAAAAAATATAATAAAAAATATAAATTTGCAAAAAAATATATTTATTTATAAAATTAAATAATAATTAATAATTTTTTAATATTAAATGGAGCAAATATGAATATTAAAGATATTGCTAAATTTTTAAATGCTATAAAAATACTAGGAGATGACAATGTTAATATAACAACTCTCTCTCCAATTAATGATATATCAGAAGGCTCTATAGTTTGTGTTGATAATAATAAATATATAGAAGCTGCTTTAAATAGTAAAGCTAATGCAATTATTTTAAGAGAGGATTTGGCAAACACTATAGAAGATTTTAAAAACAAAACTGCTATTATTCATCCAAATCCCAAAGAAGCATTCATAAAACTTCTTTATATTTTATTTGAAGATAAAAAATATCCATTAGGCACTATAGAAAGTACTGCTGTTATAAAAGAGAATGCAAAAATAGATAAAGAAACATATATAGGAGATAATGTCCATATTGGAAAGAATGTAAAAATAGCTAAAGGCAGTGTAATAGAGAGCGGAGTATTTTTGGGAGATGATGTTGAAATAGGAGAGAATTGCCTTATACATTCAAACGTTTCTATACATGACAGATGCATAATAAAAAACAATGTTATAATAGGTTCATCTACCGTTGTTGGAAATGATGGTTTTGGATTTTTTGAAGTTAATGGAAAGCAGATGAAAATTCCTCAAAGGGGAAATGTTTTAATAGAAAACGATGTTGAGATAGGTGCTAATGTTTGTATAGACAGAGCTACTTTAGGCTCTACAATAATTAGAGAGGGCGTAAAAATAGACAACTTAGTTCAAATTGCTCATAACTGTGACATTGGAGAGCATTCTATAATTGTATCGCAAGTTGGAATTGCAGGAAGCAGTAAGTTGGGTCATCATTGTGTGCTTGCAGGACAGGTTGGTTTGGCTGACCATGTTACTTTGGGTGACAGAGTTATATTGGGCGGACAAAGTGGTGTTATGTCTAATGTGAAAATAGAATCAAACTCTGTTATGCTTGGCTCTCCTGCTCAAAATATTAACAGAGAAAAATTAAAAATGATAGCAGAGCAAAAACTTCCAGAATTAATTAGTTTGGTAGAAGAGCGTTTTGATGTTAAGATAAGAAGAGCTAAGTAAAAATGATTAATGTACTATTAGTAATCATAGCATCTATTGCCTATGGTTTTCTTCCAATATTTACAAAAAATATTATAAGAGAAAATTATTCATCCGTGGCTATAGTTTTTTATAGATATGCTTTTACTGCTATTTTTTTATTTTTTATAATACTCATAAGAAAAAAAAGTTTTAAAATAGATAAAAGACAATTTTTAGAATTAATTTTATTTAGCATCGTTGGGCTTGGTTTAACATTTTTCTTTTTGTCTCTATCGCTATTATATATATCTGCAGGGCTTACCAATATGATTCACTTTGGATATCCTGTTGTAGTAATTATATTGATGGCTATAATTTACAAAGAAAAAATTAATATACTAAAAATACTATCTGTAATTTCTGCTGTTGTTGGAATAGTGCTTTTAACTAGGGTTGTTGAAGTAGAATCTTTTAAGGGGGTAATATATGCTTTAATAACAACAGTAACTTATGGAGTATATATTATATCAAACAAAAAGGCTTCATTTGCTAAACTTGATACTATGGTTTCACTTTTTTATATGTCTTTATTTGTATCTATAGTATTTTTTATATGGGGAATATCAACTAATAGCCTAAAAATGATTGACAGCATAAATGTATTTAATAATTTTATTGCCATATCTTTACTTTGTACAATATTTTCTTTGGGTCTTTTGCTTTATGGTGTAAAACAATTAGGCTCTTCACTTGCCTCAATACTAAATATGTTTGAACCCACAACTACAGTGATAGCTTCTATTTTTATTTATGATGAGACATTAACCATAAATATATTATTTGGTTCAATACTAATTGTAATGTCCACTATATTTATGATAATGTCATCAAAAATAAAAGCTTAAAAAAACTCTATAAAAATTATTACTTACCTGTTACAGTTATAGTATCATAATTAGAAAAGTCGTTTTTGCTTTCTAAATCTTTTTTATCATAATCTTTTAGAGGTATTTTATTTCTTATAGCAGCATAAACTGTTGGAACTATTATTAAAGTAAACATAGTTGAAAGTAAAAGCCCTCCTAAAACAGCAATAGATAAAGGCTGATACATTTCATTTCCGCTTCCTACAGATAATGCCATAGGCAAGAGTCCTAGTATTGTTGTAAGTGTTGTCATTAGAACTGGTCTTAAACGTCTAGGTCCAGATTCTAAAGCAGCCTCATCTCCGCTAACATGTTTTTCATGCATAAGCTGATTCATATAGTCTATAAGTACAATTCCATTATTTACTACAATACCAATAAGCACTATAAAACCTATTCCACTATACACGCTCAAAGTTTGCCCGCTTATAAATAATGCTATCAAAGAACCAGCAAAACCAAACGGAATTGCTAATGCTATAACAAAAGGTGCAATAAGCGATTCAAACTGACTTGCCATTATGGCATAAACTAAAACTAATGCTAATATCAAAGCTTGAAGTAATTGTAAAAATGCTTCATTCATATCCTCAAAATCACCCGCATAATTAATGCTAAATCCTGAAGGTATAAATACTTCATTGTTTATCTTCTCTTGAACATCTAGCATTACATCGCTTAAAGCTCTATTGTAGGCTGAAGCTCTTATGCTTGTTATTCTTGTGCTGTCTTTTCTTTCTATCTCTGTAGGGCCGTAACTTTTCTCTACTGTTGCTATTGATGATATAGGTACTATTCCTGAACTTGTTGGTATCATTAATCTTGATATATCATCTATATTAAGCCTGTCAGGTTCTCCAAGCTGAACATTAACATCTATATCTGTAACATCAGAATTGTCTGGTGTCATAGTTGTTGCTGTTGTTCCTGCGAAACTTGTTTTAATAATATTTGCTATAGTGTTAACATTTAATCCCATTTTGGCTGCTATTTCTCTATTAATGTATACTTTTAATTCTGGGTTAGAATCATCTCTTGTAAGTCTCGGCTCTCTTATACCTTCTATGTCAGATATTGCATTTATTATATTGTTTGCTATTTCTGTGGCTTTATCCAAATCATCTCCTACAAGCTCTATTTCTATTTCTTGTCCGCCTGTGCCTCCGTTTCTACCGCCACCGCCTATAGCTGAAGTTGTTATTGCTGCTATATTTATTTGTGCTGGGTAAGATGATAATGCATTTCTTGTAAGCTCTATATATTCATCAACTGACTTTTCTCTGCCCTCGCTTTTCTCTCTTAACTGCACCCTTATTTCAGCAGAGTTTTCTTCTGCACCAGATTTTACTCTTGACTGCATTCTGTCAAAATCTTCTCCTATTACCTCTTGTATATCGCTTTCCATTCTATTTACAAATGATTGTGTTTGTTCTGATTTTGTACCTACTGGCATTTTTACATCAATCTTAAATTGACCCTCATCTGAAGTTGGAAAACCTTCCTTTCCTATAAATGTTAATCCTATAACTATTACAAAAAGTATCACACTCAAAGAAGAAATCAAAACTTTCTTTTTATTTTTTATAGAAAAGTTAAGCATAAAAGAGTATATATTATTAACTCTGTCATGAAATTGTTTATTAACAAAATTTTCTATAGGTATTAAAAATTGTGTTTTTTTATTCGTTACAAGTCTAGCCCCAAGCATAGGAACAACCGTAAGAGCAACAAATAAAGAGCCTATCATTGAAACTGTTACAGTAATGCATAAATCTCTAAAAAGCTGACCTGTTTGACCTTCAACAAAAAGAAAAGGTAAAAATACAGCTATTGTAGTGAGAGTAGAAGCTGATATTGCTAATGCCACTGTAGAAGTGCCGTTTATAGCAGAAGAATATTTTCCGTATCCGCTATTTCTATAAAAGAATATATTTTCAAGCACTACAATAGAGTTATCTACCATCATACCAATTCCTAATACAAGTCCTGATAATGAAATGATGTTTAAAGTTATTCCCATAAAATACATTAATGTAAATGTAATAATTATTGATATGGGTATTGATATCGCTATTATAGAAACAGTTTTTATATTCCACAAATAAAGCATAAGTATTATAACAGCAAACAAACTTCCCTGCCAAGCCGTTTCTAATACTCCGTTTATAGATTCGTTTACATTGTCAGCATTGTTGAATAATATTTCATACTTTATACCATCTGGAAGATTCAAATTCTCTAATTGTTTTTTTACAGATTTTGATACATTAACAGAGTTTCCTCCCGATTCTTTATTAACAGATACCGATATAGCAGGCATTCCATTTATTTTTACTATCTCAGAATCGTCACTGTATCCTTGATAAACCCTTCCTATGTCTTTTAATTTTATAGGCGTGTCATTGGTTTTTAATGCCACAACAGTGTTTTCAATATCTTCTACAGTTGTAAACTCTCCCATTGTTCTTATGGTATATTTATAAACTCCTTCGTATGTATCGCCTCCTGATAGGTTTTGATTTTCTGATGATAAAAGAGAAACTATTGAATTAATGTCTATACCATAAGCATGAAGACGGTTTAACACTAAATCAACTTTCATTTCTGTTTTAAGGCCGCCTCTAATTTCTGCTCTTGCTACTCCTGATGCTTGCTCTATTTTGTTTAATATTTGATTGTCTATTAAAGTATATAATGCCCCTAAATTATCTGTACCAAAAAATGCTATTTCCATAACAGGCATCATATCTGTAGAAAATTTAAATACTGTAGGGCTTTCAGCATCATCTGGAAGAGAATTTTTTATTCCATCTATTGCCTCTCTTACATCAGCTGTAGCAACTGCTAAATCTGTACCCCAATTAAACTCTATAAATACACTAGACTGACCTTCTTCTGAAGTAGAAGTTATTGAATTAATGCCGCTTACTGTGGCAACTGCATTTTCAACAATTCTAGTTACAGATTTTTCTACTTCTTCAGGTCCTGCATTCTCATATGTTGTTCTTACTGTAATGTATGGAAGCTCCATATCAGGCAAGAAATCTACTGCTAATTTTGTTAAGCTTACAAAACCTAATATCAATACTGCTATTATACACATAAAAACAGCTACGGGTCTTTTTACTACTAACTCTATAAAACTCCTCATTTGCACTCCCCCTTCTTATATAGTATGTATACATATTGTTGTTGTATAATTTTTATATTTTAGACGAATAAGGTTATAAAAAAGTTTTAAATTAAGTTATGTATTAGGGTGTATTTGTGTGAATTTTTTATTTGCAGGGCTTTGCCCCGCACCCCACTTCTTTTGTTGCCACAAAGAAGCAAAAAGGCTGCATTGTTTATACTTAAAATATTGGGATTATTTTATACTTAATACATATTCCTAAAATATTAGCTATAGTACTTGCACTTTTTGGTTCTTTTTGCGGCGGGAAAAAGAACAATATAAATTTTATAATTTAATTGTATATTAAAAGGCACGCCCCCGCACAACTAAGGAGTTACAATTAAAGCATAGCATTACCGTGCGGAAAACTCATATGGCGAATACTTCAAAGAAAAAAATAATTGTGAATAAAAAAGCACTCCTCCGCACGCGTAGAAGGTTATGATTAAAACAGAGTATTGTCGTGCGGCAAGCCGCCGACCGTAGGGAGTGCACAGCTAGGCGAGTAGTGCGGCAAGGTGCTACAGCTAATACGCGGTAAAAAGTTGAATAAAAATCTATAAAAACCTGCAGCCTTGTCTCAACTCTTTCTCTGTCATCAATTTGTTTATAGAGTTTATTATTTCGCCTTTGGATTTTTTCCATTTCGGTGCTATTAAACTATCTCCTAAACTGTCGCCCATAATCCTCGACACTATTATATCTTCTCTTAAAATAGATATAGCATCCACCATAAGCTCTATATAAAAATCTTCATCAAGTGTAGGAAAATCATAATTTTTGTACATTGCCTCAAAAGCACTTCCAACCACAATATCAAGCTGATGAAACTTTACACTGTCAATTTTTAAATTAGAAATATCTCTAACAGTTTGAAGCATCTCTTCTCTTGTTTCTAAAATTATTTTTTGTCCTTCTATCTTTTTAGGCAAACCAAATATTATATGAGTTGATATTATTAGATTACTATAATTATTTTTTATGTTTTCTGTCATCTTAGCAAACGACTCAAAATTATGTCCTCTGTTTATAAAAATAGAAGTATCATCATTTGAAGATTGAAGCCCCATTTCAAGCCATATCTCTTTATTATATTTTTTTGATAAATTATTTAATTCTAAGAGTACTGCCTCTTCAAGCATATCACTTCTTGCTCCAAACATTAAACCAACACAGTCCTCAAACTCAATTAATTTATTTGCATATTTAAGAGATTCTGATGAAGCTAATTTTGATAATGGAGTGCCAAGCTGAAAATAAGCATAATATTTTTTGTATCTATTTTTATAATTGTTTACGCCGTTTATCCATTGATTTTTAATATCATCTTCTTCCACATACGGAGGCTTATAACTATTTAAATTGCAAAACTTGCATCCTCCATTATTTGCCTTATGAGCACATCCGAAATCTGTGTCTATAGAAATCTTACCAACCTTAAAACCGAACTTTTTTTTTACATAATCAGAAAAACTATAATAATTTTGCATATCTATCTTTTAATATATCTTTCCATTTCCCTGTCTAATGCTTTTTTCTTTAGAGTCTCTCTCTTATCATGAAGCTTTTTACCTTTAGCTAAAGCAAGCTCAACTTTAACCTTTCCCCTGCTAAAATATAAACTAATAGGAATGAGAGTAAGCCCCTGCTCTTTTATTTTACCATAAAGCCTTTTAATCTCTCTTTTTTTCATTAAAAGCTTCCTTTCACGCAAAGGGTCATGATTGTTTCTGTTTCCAAAATGATACGGAGAAATATGCATATTCACTATAAAAAGCTCTCCCTTTTTAAAAGATGCATAAGAATCAGACATATTAACTCCCCTATCTCTAAGAGATTTAACTTCCGTACCAAGTAAAACTATACCCGCCTCAAACTTCTCTATCACTTCATAATTAAAAAGTGCTTTTTTATTTCTTGCTATCTCTCCAGATGAGATGGAATTATTTTTTTTATCTTTTTTATCTTTCTTAGCCATTTTTTATTTACTCTTATATGATGTTTAAAGATTATACATAAATTATAAAAATTGTCAAAATAAAGAAATAATTAAAAACTATATTATCAATTTATATTTTTTTGCATGAGTTTCTAATTACTATATTTGGCTGAAGTATTATGTTTATATTATTATTTACTCTCTCACTTATAATATTTAATACTGATAATACTGCATTTTTTCCCATTTCATAAGCTTGAGAAGATACCGTAGTAAGTCCTATCATAGAAGAAAATGGTATATTATCATAACCAATTAAAGATATATCATTAGGTATTGATATTCCATATTCTTCTGTTGCTTTTTTTATTCCAAAACACATTATATCGCATGCAGAAAATATAGCTGTATAATTAAGTTTAGATTTTATAATACCTTTCATTTGTTCATAGCTTTCATCAAAATTAAAATTAGCTATTTTTTTATATTTGGAATCATCAAAATCTATATTATTATCATTCAATGCCTTTGTAAAACCAGCAAATCTTTCTTTCTCTGTACTAATATCTTGAAGTCCTGCCATATATATAATATCTTTATGTCCCAAATCTATCAAATATTTAGTGGCATTATAAGCTCCTATTTCATTATCAGAACCAACATAATTGATATTATTAATATCCACTTTTCTATCTAAAAATATAATAGGGACATTTACTTTTGTTAATATTTCATTAAAATATTCACTGTCGCCTGTGGATGCCACTATTATATATCCAGATACTCCAATTTTTGCAATATCTTTAAAATTTAATATATCTTTATTTTCTTTAAACTGTGAAAGTATGATATGATATCCATAAAGATTTGCAGTATTCTCTATTCCTTCAATTATGTTCGCAAAAAAAGGATTTGTAATATCTGGAATAATTACAGATATAATTTGTTTATTTTTAATATTTTTCTTTAGATGATAGCCGTCAGAATTAGCAATTTTATTTATTTTCTTTTTTATCTTTTCATCTACGCTGCTATTTCCATTTAATACTCTAGAAACAGTAGCAATAGAAACATTTGCTTTTTTAGCTATATATGTAAGAGTTATTTTTTTATCATTCATAACAAATAAATCATATTATTACAATTTTATATTAAAAAATATAATATATGAATTTTAATTTGTCAATATTATTTTCAAAAATAAGTATTTTTCAGAAAATTTTTTGAAAATTTTCTGAAAAAAGTTGATTTTTAAGATTTAGTTTACTAAACTATTTGTATAAAAATAATAATAAATAATTTTTATTGATGTTGAAAATATTGTATTAGCAAACAGTTTATTTAAGATTGATAATCTTATAATAGCTGCTAAATATTATGATGCTATAATTAAAGCCCAAAGATTTACTTTTATATTAAGTTTTTATTAGATCAATAATTGAATCTAATTTTAGTAAAAGTTTAGTTTTATCTTATGGAGCTTTTATTTTATATACATCTTAATTACATATACAATATTGAAAATAAATTAAAAAACATTAAATAAATTTGATTTATTAATTATTTTTACTATAATTTTAGTTACATAAAATACAAAAAAATGGAGCTTTATATGAAAAAAAGTTTACTCACACTATTTTTACTATCAATGTTTTTATTTTCTTGTAACAGCGGAGGACAAGAAGGAGCTGCAAAAACAGGTGATTCTTCAAAAAAATACACAATAGCATCTGTTGGAAAAATTGAAGGTATATCTTGGTTTATAAGAATGAGAGAAGGTGTAGATAAATTTAAAGCAGATACTGGTCATGACGCTTTCATGATAAGCCCTGCTCAAGCTGATGCTGCACAACAAGTACAAATTGTAGAAAATTTAATAGCTCAAGGAGTAGATGCTATATGTATAGTTCCATTCTCTCCAGAATCTGTAGAACCTGTTTTGAAAAAAGCAAGAGATAACGGAATAAAAGTAATAGTTCACGAAGCTTCTCAGCAACAAAATGCTGACATAATAATAGAAGCATTCTCTAACTATGATTTCGGTCAAAAAATGGCTGAATATCTTGTTAAAATAATGGGAGAACAAGGTGAAGTTGCTAATTTTGTTGGTAGCTTAACATCTAAATCTCATAATGAACAACAAGACGGTGTTGAAGCATATTTGAAAAACTATCCTAACATTAAATTAGTTTCAAGAAGAAATGAAGATTATGATGACCAAACAAAAGCTTATGAAAAAACAAAAGAGCTTTTAACAACTTATCCTAACTTAACTGGTATAATAGGAAGTGCAAGTACAACAGTACCAGGTGCTTCTTTAGCTATAGATGAAAGAAAATTACAAGATAAAGTTACTATAGTTGGAGTTGCTACTCCTTTAGATGCTAAACAATATTTAGATAGCGGTGCTGCTGACGTAATAGCTTTATGGGACCCTGCAGTATCTGCTTATGCTATGAACGTTATAGCTGTTAAATTATTAAACGGAGAAACAATAGAAAATGGTGCTGATTTAGGATTAGAAGGATACAATAGCATAAGACAAGATGAAAATGATCCTAAATTATTCTTCGGTGAGGCTGGAATATTCTTAGATAAAGATACAGCATCTGGATATAATTTCTAATTTAAATAATATAAGTAGATTTATCATATAAAGGAATTAATATTATGAAAGATAGCATAGTTTACTTAGATAATGTAGAAAAAAAATTTGCAGGGGTTTATGCCATTAAGGGTGTAACTTTCTCTGTAAAACCTGGGGAAGTTCGTTGTTTGGCTGGTGAAAACGGATGTGGTAAATCTACTTTAATAAAAATTATTTCTGGATTCTATAAACCAGACGGCGGAAAAGTATATTTAAATGGATATGAATATTATGATTTGATGCCATTAGAAGCTATAAAAAATGGTATACAAGTTATTTATCAAGATTTTTCTTTGTTTCAAAATCTTACAGTTGCTGAAAATATCTCTTATAGCTATATGGTAAGTGAAAAAAGAAAATTCTTTAACTATAAAGAATCTTTGAGAATAGCTGAAAGCGGATTAGATAAAATAAAAGTTAATATAGATTTAAATGCCACTTTAAGCGATTTAACAGTAGCTGATAAACAATTAGTTGCTATAGCTAGAAGTTTAGTTTCAGAAAACACAAAGCTATTAGTTTTAGATGAACCTACAACTGCCCTAACACATAATGAAGTTGAAAGATTATTGGATGTAATTAGAATATTAAAAAAAGACGGCGTATCTATAATATTTGTAAGTCATAAACTTATGGAATTAACATCTGTAAGTGATTCTATAACTATATTAAGAAACGGTGAAGTTGTAGCTAATGGAGATATGGCTGATTTTGATGAAAGTAAAATTACATATTATATGACTGGAAGAAAATTCTCAGGTGAAAAATATGTTGTAAATAACCTTGAAACTGCTAAAACAATTTTGGAAGTGCAATCAATGTCTTTAAAAAATAAATACACTGATATATCATTTTCATTAAAAGAGGGAGAAGTATTGGGTATTACTGGACTATTAGGCTCTGGAAGAAGTGAAATTAGTCAATCCTTATATGGAATGCTTCCTTATGACAGCGGAAAGATTATTTTTCATGGTAAAGAAATATCTATAAGAAATATACTAGATGCAAGAAAACATGGTATATCTTATGTACCAGAAGATAGGCTTACAGAGGGTTTATTCTTAAGACAGCCTATTATTAGTAATATAATTGTATCAATATATAAAGAATTATCTAATATATTAGGTGTTATAGATTTCAAAAAAGCTAATGAAGTAAGCTTAAATAAAACAAAAGAACTAAAATTAAATACCACTAATTTAGATATGTTTGTTCAAAATCTTTCTGGAGGAAACCAGCAAAAAGTTGTTATAGCGAAATGGCTTGTATCTGATACTAAATTAATTATATTGAATGGTCCGACAGTGGGAGTAGATATTGGTGCTAAATATGAAATACACTTAAAACTTAAAGAAATAGCAAAAAACAATATAGGCGTTATAATAATATCTGATGACGTTTCTGAACTTATAGAAAACTGCAATAGAATATTAATTATCAATAAGGGCAGATTAGTTAAAGAAGTAAAATCTGAAGATCAAACTGTAGAGAGTTTATCTAATTTAATATTAAGTGATTATTGATTATTAGGAAAATAAATATGATGAAGAAATTATTTAAGCAACAGGAATTTTTTATATTAATTATTTTATTAATTGTTTCCTCTATAATAGCTGTTATAAATCCCAAATTTTTATCTATAGGAAATATTTACAGCATACTAAAAAGTACAACAGTTTTAGGTATATTATCTATAGGGGTTTTACTTGTAATTATTTTAGGCGGTATAGATGTATCATTTCCAGCGATAGCTGCTTTTTCAATGTATACATCTTCTTTAATAGTTTTGAATTTTATGCCTCAGGCAAATGTAGTTATAATAATGATTATAGCTATAATAATAGGTGCTGCTTGCGGATTTATAAATGGATTTTTCATTTCAAAATATGATTTTCCTGCTATGGTTGTAACATTAGGAACTAGCAGTGCTTTGTTAGGATTTATGTATACTTTCATAGGAACAAGAATCAATCATAAATTATCACCTTCATTGGTAGAATTTGGAAAAGCTACTATATTTAATTATACTCAATCTGATGGTGTTATTGTTGGTTTGCCAGTTGCATACTTAATATATGTAATTATAGCAATATTAGTGGCATTATTTCTAAGAACAACTATGTTTGGACGCTCTATATATGCAGTTGGAGGAGACCAAATATCAGCTATAAGAATAGGTTTAAAAGTAAAAACTATCAAAATAGCTGTTTATATGTTTGTTGGTGTATTGGCTGGTATAGCAGGTGTTATACACTCTTCATATTTAAGAATGTCTAACCCTTTTGAATTATATGGAACAGAACTATTAGTTATAGCTTCTACAATATTAGGAGGAGCTACAATAGGAGGAGGAAGAGGAACTGTTATAGGTACTTTTTTGGGAATGCTGCTTATAACTATAATAAGTAACAGCTTAATATTATTAGGTGTACCAAGTTATTGGCAAAAAGTAGTTATAGGTGTGTTTATATTATTATCTGTATCAATACCACAATTAGTGAAAAAATATACTACTAAGCTTTAAAGAAAGGTCTTACAAATATGAAACAATTACAAGATTTAATGAAAGATAAAAAAATATTCAGACTATTAATAATAGGTGTTCTAATTATTATAATAATGTCTATATTAACTAACGGCAGATTTTTATACATTAAAAATCTATCATCTATGTTATTTTTAATACCAGAATTGGGAATATTATCATTGGGTATTATGATAGCGATGATAGTTGGAGGTATAGACTTATCATTAGTTTCTATAGCAAATTTAAGTGCTATATTGGCAACTAAATTTATACTATATATGAATGGAAGTCCTATAGGAATTGTATTAGGCATATTATTAGGATTATTAATCGGTGCTATATGCGGATTTATAAATGGTTTCTTAATATCAAGAATAAATGTACACCCTATACTTGTTACATTAGGTACTTTCCAATTATTTCAAGGTATAGGTGTAGTTATAACAAAAGGATATGCTGTAACTAATTTGCCGCAAGCATTTATACATATAGGTAACGGTTCAATATTAAATATTCCAATACCTTTTATTGTATTATTAATGGTATGGGCATTTGTAGCATTTCTTCTAAATAAAACTGGCTTCGGGCAAAGTTTATACTTAATAGGTACAAACTACAAAGCTTCAAAATTATCAGGATTAAATAGCGATCAAATTTTAAATATTACTTATACAATAGTTGGTATCATTGGTGCTATAGCTGGTATTATAATGGTTGCTAGAACTAATTCTGCTAAATCTGATTATGGTTTATCATATACTTTACAAAGTATATTGATATGTATGTTGGGAGGAGTTAATTGGTCTGGAGGCGTAGGTAAATCTATAGGTATTATAATATCTGTATTTATACTACAATTCTTATCATCAGGTTTTTCTTTGATGAGATACAGTAACTTCTTTAAAGATTTCACTTCAGGAGCTTTCTTATTGTTCATACTTATTTTCTACCACTACATGGGAATATATGATGAAAACAAAAGTAAGAAGCTATTGAAAAAAATGAATAATACCGCAACAGATGGAGGAGGTACAAAATGAGTTTTATAGATATCAAAATAGAAGATATTACAAAAGAAAATTCAAAAGAATTTGGTACTTTAGTAACTGATAAGTTTTCAGAGCCTTCTTATAAAGATGATAGTTATTCTTATTTCAGCAAATTAGCTGTAAACAATTTTACAGAGGATGTAAGTTTTTCTATAGTACAATCTTATAAAGAAGCTAATGGTATAGTGCCAACTTTAGAGTATCATGAAAAGACTGTTGAAGTATTGATACCTACTGATGATGTTATACTTGTACTTGCTAAAGGAGATAAAGTACCAGATATAAAGACGGCAAAAGCATTGCTTCTTAAAAAGGGAGATGCTTTTATTATTGACCCGTATATATGGCATTATGCTCCGCTTACAACTGACAAGGTAGTTAATACTTTTGTTATATTTAATTGTAATACATCTGACTCTGATTTATTTAAATTAGAAATAGAAGATAAATTAAGAGCTGTTTAATTATTATAAAAAACTGATTTTAGGAGAAAAAAATGAAAAAAATTATAAACAAACCTGAAAATTTTGTTGATGAAACTATTGAAGGTATTTTATATGCTTATGGCGATAAAGTAAAAATATTAAATGGTGATAATAGAATATTATTAAATAATCAGCCTGTAGCAGATGGAAAAGTAGGAATAGTAACAGGCGGCGGAAGCGGACACTTACCTGTATTTTTAGGATATGTTGGTGATGGTATGTTAGACGGATGTGCTATTGGAAATGTATTTGCTTCACCTTCTGCAAATAAAATGACTGATATGATAAAAGCATGTAATCATGGTGCTGGAGTATTATGTTTATATGGTAACTATGGCGGAGATAATATGAACTTTGATATGGCATGTGAAAATGCTGATTTTGAAGATATTAAAACTGCTACAGTGAGAGTAAAAGATGATATAGCTTCTAATGATGATCCAGAGAAAAGAAGAGGCGTTGCTGGTATGGTATATGCTTTCAAAATAGCAGGTGCAGCTGCTAAAAAAATGATGAGTTTAGAAGAAGTTGTTAGAGTAACTGAAAAAGCTTTAGCAAATATTAGAACTATGGGTGTTGCTTTATCACCTTGTATTTTACCAGAAGTTGGAAATCCTACTTTCTTTATTAATGATGATGAAATGGAAATAGGTATGGGAATACATGGAGAGCCCGGAATAGATGTAAAAAAAATGATGAGTGCTGATGAAATAGCTGAATTAATATTTAAAAAATTTGAAACTGAATTGTCTTTTAATAAAGGTGATGAAGTATCTGTAATGGTTAATGGATTAGGTGCTACTCCAATGGAAGAACAATTAATAGTATATAGAAAATTGCATCTTCTTTTACAAGAAAGAGGAGTAACTTCTTTTATGCCTCATATAGGAGAATTTGCTACTTCTATGGAAATGGCTGGACTTTCAATTACTGTATTTAAATTGGATGAAGAATTGAAAGAACTTTTAAGATATCCAGCAATGACACCTTTTTATACAAATCATAATAAATAATTTATAATAAAAAATGGAGAAAAATAAATGACTGCTTACGAATTGAAAAATGTTTTTTCATCTATTAGCGATATAATAAGTAAAAATAAAGATTATTTAATAGAGTTAGATGCTCAAAATGGCGATGGAGATTTAGGCTTATCAATGTCAAATGGATTTAAAGCTGTATCTGATTTTCTTAATACTAATGAAGAGAAAGATATAGGAAAAGTATTTATGAAAATGAGTTCTGTTTTCAATGAAGTATCTCCGTCATCTTTGGGTACTATACTTTCTTTTTCTATGATTGGTATTGCAAAATCTTTGAAAGGTAAAGAAGAAGCTAATGTAGCTGACTTTTCTAATGCATTAGAAAATGGAGTTAAGCTTATTATGGAAAAAGCTAATTCTAAATTGGGCGAGAAAACAATTTTAGATTCTCTATATCCAGCAGTAGAAACGTTAAAGAATAATCAAAACTTAGAACCTAAAGAATTATTTAAAAAAGCTTTTGAAGCTGCTAGTGCTGGTTCTGAAAGCACAAAAAATATGAAAGCTGTTCATGGCAGAGCTAGCTATTATGGTGAAAAAAGTATAGGTGTATTAGACGGCGGTTCTGTTGTTGGAAAATTAATTTTTGAGGGAATATATAATTATTATTCTAATAAGTGATAATAAAACAGGATATATAAAATGTCTAAAAATATTTTAGTGATAGGAAGTATTAATAAAGATTTAGTTATTAATACTCCTCGTTTTCCTAAAGAAGGCGAAACTATACTTGGCAATAATTTTTCAACAAGCAATGGCGGTAAAGGTGCTAATCAAGCATGTGCTATAGGTAAATTAGGCGGAAAAGTAGGCATGCTAGGTGCTATTGGAAATGATAATTTTGGTAAAGATTTATCAAATGCATTATCTTCTAATAATGTTAATATAGATAATTTACTAATAAAGGATAATATTTCTACAGGCATAGCAGTTATTACAGTTACTGAAGATGGCGCTAATCATATTATAGTAGCACAGGGGGCTAATGCTTTAATTACAAAAGATGATATTAAAGAAGATGTAATTTCATCATTTGATATAATAGTTATGCAATTAGAAATACCTTTAGAAATAGCAAAATATGCTGCTGCTACTGCTAAAAAACTTGGTAAAACTGTGGTATTAAATCCTTCTCCTGCTGTAAAGCTTGATAGAGAATTTTTAAGTTGTGTAGACATATTAATTCCAAATGAAACAGAGATTGATATTATAGGCGGTATAGATTATGTTCTTGAATGCGGTGTTAAAAATATAATACTTACTTTAGGTGCTGACGGATGTGATTTTATAACAAAAAAAGAAAGAAAACATTTTAATGCATATAAGGTTAATGTTGTAGATACCACTGCTGCGGGAGACAGTTTCTTAGGCGGTGTTGTGAGAATGATAGCTGATGATAAAACTATGGAAGAAGCTATTGAATTTGCTACTAAAGTTTCTAATATAACAGTTACTAGAAAAGGAGCAATAGATTCTATACCTACATATAATGAAGTTATTGAAAGCTATTAATAATAAATAATTAATATTCTATATTTAAAGAGTGTCTTTTTTAAAAAGCACTCTTTTTTATACCCTAGTACAGTATACAAAAAAAATTAACTTTTTTTATTTTTTCGGGAACTTTTATTTTTTTCGTACGTCTAATAAAGCATAAGAAAACAAAAAACAATAAAATAAATAAAAAGGGAGATTAAAAATGAAAAAAGGTTTTATAATTTTAGTTTCTATAGCAATAATGGTATTTGGCTCTGTATCTTTATTTGGACAATATGGATATGGTAGAGGTTATGGCAGAGGATACGGTGCAGGATATGGCAGAGGCTATGGAATGGGATGCAATTATGGTTATGGCAGAGGTTACGGATATAATGAAGGTTATAGATATTATAATCAAAGATTTAGCGGATACAATGGATGTTATTACTATAATAATCCATATGTAAAATGAATAATAATAAAAAATAAAAACATACAACTAAAGGAGAATTAAAATGAAAAACATTAACAAAAAAGTATTAATATTAGTTTCTATAGCAATAATGGTATTTGGCTCTGTATCTTTATTTGGACAATATGGCTACGGAAGAGGCTATGGTTATGGCAGAGGATACGGCAGAGGTTATGGAATGGGATGCGGTTATGGAAGAGGTTATGCTAGAGGATACGGCAGAGGAATGGGATGCAACTATGGATATGGAAGAGGCTATGGTGCTGGATATGGTTATGGTAGAGGTTACGGTTATGGTGCTGGATATGGAAGAGGTTATGGATACAACAACCTTACTCAAGACCAAATTAACCAAATACAATCTATAGAAAGTAAATACTTCCCTCAAATAGATGATTTGAGAAGAGAAGCTTACAACAAAACTCAAGCTATAAACTTAGAAATGAGCAAACAAAATCCTGATCAAAATGTTATAAATCAGGCTATAGATGAGAGAACAAAAACATTATCTGATTTAGACAAATTAAGAGCAGAGTTTTTCTTGGAAATGGATAAAGTGTTTCAAGTAAAATAAAATATTTATAGTTAAATGAAAATACCTGCATATTATATGTGCGGGTATTTTTTTATTTTAAAAATATATTTAAAAAAACATTTTAAATAAAATATTATTAATTCTTTATAAAACAACAATTTTTAAACTTCAATTAACATAACAATAGATATTTATAGATAATAGAGCCGATAATAATTGATAGAGGTTTTAAACAATGAGAAGATTTTTATTTATTATTTTATCGGTAGTATTTTTTGCTGCTTTAGAAAATTTATATTGTCAATACACAGAAATCACACAAGATGATATTGTTATAGAAAAATTGGTTACAGGATACCAAATAAATATAAGAAAAAAAAATAATATAGACAATATAAGACTATTATTTAAATTGCCAAATAATAAATACTCATACCTTTATCTTAATCAATCATCTGACGCTAATTCATTAATAAATATTAACAAAGTATCAGTACATAGTAGATTGGGAACATCTTTACAAACATCTATAGGGGAATCTGTATATTTAGATACTAATAATGGAAATGCAAGAATATTATTAACAGATAATACAGAGCTTGTATTAGAGGCCTTGGATAATAATGGAAATATTGTAACAGATTCAACATTTTTATTTAAAATAGATAATAATAAAAAAACTAACCCTATAATAACATTAAGAAATGTTCAAAAAGAAGGTAATTTATACGCATTTTATCTTTACTATTCAGGCGGTGAAAATGGAAAATATGCCTTTTATGTGAGAGAAGGTTTAACTAATACTACATATAAATTAATTAAAACTTCATTTAATTATGCACTACAGGCAGATAATAATGGAATAATATTAGAAGATACCTACAACAGCAAAATAGGCAAACAGCTATATATAAAAGCCTATTTTAAAGAGTTGCCAGAAGATAGATATTTATCATTTAATGTGTTTAATACTAAAGGAGAGACTTTTACTTATCCTATAGATTATATAATACAAAATCAAACAATAAAAAATACTGCAAATACTGTTACAACAGAAGAAAAGATTAATGTTCCTCCTGTAATAGAACCTCCTAATCAAGAAATTATAGAATTAAATACAAATGAGATGATAGTAAGCAAAAAGCAAATAAATAATAACAATATAGAAAGAAACTTTTTTGACGGTGAAGCAATAGATTCATTAAATAAAGCTAGTGAATTAAAAAGCCACTATGCTGATGATGAAAAAGATTTAAACAGTCAAATATATAATATTATAAAGAAGTATAATTCAGCTATAGATTTAGTATTAGTATTAGATACAACAGAAAGTATGGATCCATATTTAATTTCAATAAAAGAAGAAATAAAATCTATAAGCAAAGAAGTATTTAAAAAGGATGTTAATTCAAGAATTGGATTTATGCTTTACAGAGATGTAAGAGATGCGTATCTTACAAAAAAAATAGATTTTGATAATAACATAAGCAAAATACATAGAGATGTTAATTATTTTAGTGCTAAAGGCGGCGGAGATAAAGCAGAACCTATGTATGAAGCAATACAAAAAGCTTTAGAAGATTTTAATTATAAGAATGAAAATAAAGTAGTAATAGTAATTACTGATGCCCCTGCAAAAGTTATAGGTAAAGCTAATGCTGATACAAATAAAAAAACAGCAAAAGAAAAAAATATTGACATAGAATATATACTTGTAAAAGAAATAAGAAGAAGCACAGAAGATATAGAAAAGCCAATATTTTAATTAGTTTTGAGTTTATTATTTTTTAATTAATAAAATATAATAAACTCGAATTAAAATATTATTTAGTCCATACAATATAAGTTTATTACTTTATTTAAAATTTATCTTTTATTTACATATAATTATATAGTTAAATAGTTTTAAAAGGTTTATTAATATTATATAAAAATTAGTTATTCAAAAAATCTTCTCTTTTAGGTGTAAATGTGTCTAAAAGTTTACCTTTTTTAATACATTTACATCCATGAGAAATATTTTTAGCAAAATGCATACTATCTCCAGCCTTACATAAATATTTCTCTTCGTTAATTGTAAACTCAAACTCACCGTCTATAATATAAGTAATTTGTTCATGTACATCATGAGAATGAGTGTCAGCTATAGCTCCTTCATCAAATTCCATATAAACAGTCATAAGATTATCTGAGTAAGCTAATATTTTTCTTTTAAGACCATTTCCTAAATTTTTTAATTCTATTTTATTAAAGTCTTTATACATAAATTATCCTTATCATTTATAAAAAAATAATACTTTTTGTCATATGATAATATATATTACAAATTATCTTTATTCTCAAGATAAACACTAGGTAAAATTTCTGCTAAATTAGTAAATTCTTTTATATTATGTGCAAATAATGCTTTAGTAATAAAATAAGGTACTGATTCATTTTCAGGTAAAATCTTTACAATTTTTCCATCTACAACTCCAAATCCAATCCAAAAACGAGAACATAACATCACACCATCTTTATATGGATACCATTTATGAGTCATAGCGGCAGGACATCCTCCCTCCCC
This sequence comes from Brachyspira sp. SAP_772, assembly GCF_009755885.1. Lineage (NCBI taxonomy): Bacteria > Pseudomonadati > Spirochaetota > Spirochaetia > Brachyspirales > Brachyspiraceae > Brachyspira > Brachyspira sp. SAP_772. The sequence continues at coordinate 275,795 of NZ_VYIX01000003.1, forward strand.
TATAGCACATACCATAGAACTGCAAAACTCTGTTCTTACTATACTCTCATCATATCCAAAATCTTTAGGACTTTTAAAACATAATTTTAATTCCTCAGGTCCCATTCCTATATCTTCAAGCACATAATGATTTACCCCCCAAGTTTTCTCATTCATTGGGATATTTGGATTGCACACATAATCCGCATTATCTGCCTTTGCAAAATAATGATCTTCAGGATCCCATATTTTATATCTTAAATCAGACCCAACACAATGCCAAGCAAACCACCAATCAAGCATATCACTTGTTACATTAGGCATATAAGTAGTATTACATACATATCCCGTACCATCATCTTGTATTCCATAACCTATTTGACAAAAATTATCATCTTTTCCAGCAAGATAAGTATTTTTTTCATCAAATGGTATTGCTTTTAAATTGTTAGGCTGTCCATTATTTAGTATTTCTAATTTTTCAGTTGGAATCTCCGCAAGCTCTTTTTCAAAATATTTATAATATGGTAAAGATTTTTCTTCTTTAGTAACAGCAACTTTTTTAGACATTATCCAACTCCTTTTATTTTAATAAAGAATATAATAATAAATTTAAAACACAAAAAAACCAGCCGTGATAGGCTAGTTAATTAACGAGGTATAGATATATAAAAGTTCTTTCAAATATGAATAGCAGTAAGAGTTTAAAGGGACAAACTCCGAATAAAGGAGGTGATCCAGCCACACCTTCCGGTACGGCTGCCTTGTTACGACTTCACCCTCATCATCAGTCCCACCTTCGACGCCGCCCTCCTTGCGGTTAGGCTAACGGCTTCAGGTAAAACCAACTCCGATGGCGTGACGGGCGGTGTGTACAATCCCCGGGAACGTATTCACCGTAGCGTTCTGATCTACGATTACTAGTGATTCCAACTTCATGGAGTCGAGTTTCAGACTCCAATCCGAACTGAGGCAACTTTTTTGAGTTTTGCTCCACCTCGCGGTCTCGCTTCTCTTTGTACTTGCCATTGTAGCACGTGTGTAGCCCTGGACATAAGGGCCATGAGGACTTGACATCATCCCCACCTTCCTCCTACTTGAACGTAGGCAGTCCCCTAAGAGTGCTCGACATTACTCGGTAGCAACAGAGGGTGAGGGTTGCGCTCGTTGCGGGACTTAACCCAACATCTCACGACACGAGCTGACGACAGCCATGCAGCACCTATGTTAAACGTCCTTGCGGTCTGACTTATCTCTAAATCATTCATCTAACAATTCAAACCCAGGTAAGGTTTTTCGCGTATCATCGAATTAAACCACATGCTCCACCACTTGTGCGGGGACCCGTCAATTTCTTTGAGTTTCACCCTTGCGGGCATACTCCTCAGGCGGTACACTTAAGACGTTAGCTACGGCACTCCTATTTAAATAGAAGCACCTAGTGTACAACGTTTACGGCTAGGACTACCAGGGTATCTAAGCCTGTTTGCTCCCCTAGCTTTCGTGATTCAGCGTCGATAAATGCCCAGATGACTGCCTTCGCTATAGGTGTTCCTCTCGATATCTGCGCATTCCACCGCTACACCGAGAATTCCATCATCCCCTACAATATCCAAGATCTACAGTATCCGAGGCGTTCCCGAAGTTGAGCTTCGGTCTTTCACCTTAGACTTATAAATCCGCCTACTCACCCTTTACGCCCAGTAAATCCGAGCAACGTTTGCCTCCTACGTATTACCGCGGCTGCTGGCACGTAGTTAGCCGAGGCTTACATTATCTACTGTCACTCATTCTTCGATAATTTCCGAGGTTTACAACCCGAAGGCCTTCATCCCTCACGCGATGTCGCTCCATCAGACTTTCGTCCATTGTGGAAGATTCTCAGCTGCTGCCTCCCGTAGGAGTCTGGGCCGTATCTCAGTCCCAATGTGGCCGGTCACCCTCTCAGGTCGGCTACCTATCGTTGCCTTGGTGGGCCTTTACCTCACCAACTAGCTAATAGGCCGCAGGCTCATCGTGAAGCGAAAAAACTTTCCTCTACTCTACTTATGTAGCAAGAGTATATGCGGTATTAGTCCATGTTTCCATGGGTTATCCCCCACTTCACGGCAGATTACCTACGTGTTACTCACCAGTTCGCCGCTAACTTATCCAGTTGCCCGAATAAGCCCGCTCGACTTGCATGCTTAAGACGCATCGCCAACGTTCGCTCTGAGCCAGAATCAAACTCTCCATACTCACTTTTTCAGTGAATCGTTTTCGATTCTTTATTTTATCACTTTACTAAGTGATGATTTACTTTTTAGCAAAGAAATTGTTACTTATTGTAACGCGTTTAGGTCTCCGAACTTAATTAAAAGTTCGTTTACACCAGTTGTGTTTTGTTTTATTAAACTAGCTTCTGCTATCCATATTTCAAAGAACTTTTTGTTTCAAGCGATTTTTTTATTTCTCATCGTTTGTTTTATTATTATAGCATGAGAGCGATAAATAGCAATAGGTTTTAATCCAGTTTTTTTAAATTTTTCCACAATTTATTTAAAATTACACTATATATACTACATATTATACATATTTTTAAAGCCAAATTTCAAAAACTCCAAATTCGAATCAAATTCAGCTCAAATTTAAACCTAAATTCTTCTAAAAATACCTTTTACATGGAAATTTTTACCCGTTCCAGACATTTTTTTCACTTATTTTCAAAACTTTTCCAAATTTCTAAAATAAATGCAAAAAAAATTAATAATTACAAAATTCTTTGTTAAGCTTGATTTTATATCAATTTTAATGTAATATAGTAATCTATAATAATCGGAGAGAAGTATTTTGGAAACAATGTTAGATATCATAAATAAGGTACAATTAGAAAGTATCAAAAATTTAGATAAGGATACTTTTATATCAATAGCTAATTTATGTTCTTTCATTCCTAAATCTCTAACAGAAAGCAACAAATGGAAAAAACTTCCCCTATCTGCTAAAGAAGTATATAGAGTTTTAGTTGCTAATTATGACTACGAAAATGGCATAGCAAAAACTACTCACTCTCAAATGCTAAATGAGGCAGGAATCGGGGGAAATGCTACTATAGTAAAATCTTTAGATACTTTAGAAGAAAACAATTTTATTACTAGAGTTGAATCTAAAGTAAAAAGTCATTATTACCTTATGCCGTATCAAGAAAAGTTTTTTGCTGATATGTGCCATTTTAGCCCAAGAGATTTTTCTGTACTATACACAATAAACAAAAAAGTTAAAAAAGAACAGCAAGTTAAACAAGCTATAGATAAACTATTTTTCAAAGTTTGTTATAAATTAAGCTATCTTGGTATAGATAATCCGCAAAAATTAATAGAAAAATACTCTTCCGATGGTTATAAATTGAGAGTAATACAATTTATGGCTGATTCGGTTTATATAGTTAAGAAGTATAATCTAAACAATGACAATATAGACCTAAATAAATATCTTATAGATTTATTAAAAAAGGGAAACATTAAAGAAAACATATTTGACAATGATAAAATGAATGCTATAAGAAATATAATAATAAAAAATAAACAAAATATTACAGAGTAAAAATATGGCAACAAAAAAAACAACAAACAAAGAAGAAGCAAAAAAAGCTACCACAGCTAAAAAAACTACTGCAGCAAAAAAAACTGCTAATAAAGAAACAACATCTAAAGAATCTGCTGCAGTAAAGAAAACAGCTTCAAGCATTAAAAAAACAGACACTGCAAAAAAAGATACAGCTAAAAAAACTGATACTAAAAAAACTGAAGCATCTGTAAAAAAAGCTTCAACAGTTAAAAAAGCTGTAGCTTCTAATAAAGAAACAACATCTAAAGAATCTGCTACAGTAAAGAAAACAGCTTCAAGCATTAAAAAAACAGACACTACAAAAAAAGATACTGTTAAAAAAACTGATACTAAAGATACAACTAAAAAAACTGTATCCCCTTTAACTTCTTTAAAAAAAGATAATACTCAAAAAACAATAGATAATATTTTCAAAAAAATGGCTACTAAAGATGATGATGCTGATAAATCTTCAAAAACGTCAAAAGAAACAACTTATACTCCATTAAGAACATCATCAACTATAAGAAAAATAGAGCCAATAAAAACAACTGAAAAACCTTCTGAAAGAGAATCTATTTCTTTACTAAAAGAAGCTATAAGAGCTAAATCTAAAAATGTTTCAAAACCAATAGTAGCAAAAAAACATTTAGTTGTAACAGATGATAAAGTTGAAGAAGAAACAACTAACAAAGAAGTTAATAACGAAACAAAAAATAGTGAAAATATTTTTAATAAAACAAGTGATATAGTAAGTAGTGTACTTAACAAAAAAGAAAATGATATAGTTCTTAAAGAAAATAATGATAAACCTCAAACTTTAGAGGAAGTTGTAAAAAAATATCATTTTGATTCTTTTGATAAATACAAAGAAGAAGAAACTAAAGAACCTCAAGAGATAAAAGAAGAATTAGAAAAAATAAAAAGCGATATAGAAGATATAGAACAAGTAGAAAATAAAGTTATAGACGAAAAAGTAGAAACAGTAAAAGAAGAAATAAAAGAAAAAATAACTTATACTAAAGGTGATATATTTAAAAATAGAAAAGTTGTACTTCCTACAATAATGCAGCAAAATGTTAATGAAGAGTCAAAGTTTAATCAGGAAGAAATGGATAAAGCAATAGAAAATGCTGCAGAAATAGACGATGATACTCCTGTAGAAGATTATCAAAATTATTCAAATCAAAAATTAAAAGAATTAGAAGAAAAAGATATTAAAATAATAGAAACTGAAGAAGAATTAAAAACTTCTACTGTTATACCTGAAATAGAAAAAAAACCTGTAGAACCATACAAAGTTCCAGACCATTCTATTGACAAAAAAGATGAAAACAAATCAAATAAACTAATACCAATTATAGGTATTATAATTATAATATTAGGATTATCATTCTTAGGTTTTCAATTCTTTACTTCCAAAAATGATAATAATGATGATGGTTTTTATAATATAGTTACAAATGAAAATGTATTAAGCAATGAAAATCTTAATGAAATGACAAATGATTATGATAGCTTATCTGATATATCAAATATAAATGCTATAAGCAGCAATAGAAATAACCTTATAACTAATCAACAAAATAATAATACAAATAAGGTTATAACCAATAATATAGCAACTAATAATAACATTGCAACAAATGTTAATAATAATACTAATCAGATAAATAGAACAACAAATAATAATCAAGTAAATACTAATACAGCAACAACAGTAAAAACAAACTCAATTAATACAAATGTTACTCCTCCAAAAGAGCCTGAATTACCTAATCCGCCTGTAATACCAAACCCTCCTACTCCACCAGCAACACAAAACAACACTCAAAACAATGCTACTACATATTTAGATGGTAATTTATATAAAACTCAGTGGACAGATACTTTAACTTCTATTGCTACAAAAGAGCTTGGAGATGCTAGAAAATGGCCTATGATTTTTGCTGCTAATGATAATATATTTACTGACCCTGATAAAATAGTATTTAATGTAAATATAATAATACCTGATGACGGCAAAAAAAAAATTGAAGATATGAATGCAAGTGAAAAAAAAAATCTATATGATGCCTATATAAAAGTTGCTGATAGATATATGGAGCTTGGTAGAACTAATTTATCTAATATAGTGAGAAATGCTGCTAATAATATAAAATAATGAAAAAAAGTAAAAAGAAAAATGATATATTAGAGTTCTCTTGTATCGGTTGCGGGTTATGCTGTAAAGAAAATGGATATATATATTTCTCTTTAGAAGATATAAAAAAAGCTTCGGATTATTTGAATATCAATCCTCTTGTATTTATAGATAAATATTTAAAGCATAGTTATTCATTGGAATATCATATAAAAGTTGATGAAGAAAATAAGTGCCCTTTTTTAGATGAAAATAATAAATGTATTATAAATGATGCTAAACCAAAACAATGCTCTACATTTCCATATTGGAATGAATATACTGATAAAAATGGTAATTTAATATCTGGAAAATTCAATAGACCTTGCCCGGGAGTGAAAGTTAAAAAGAAAAAATAATATGAAATTTATAAAAAAATAGTTGTTTTATTTTTTTATAAAATATTATATACTAGAATTACACACAATTATTATAATTTAAGGAAAATTAATAAGTATGTCTGAAGAATTAAATATTGATAAATATATCGTTCTTACTTTAGATGAAATAAAAGAAATAAAAGATAATTTAATAGCACATAATATACCATTATTTAGAATGGATAAAGAAAATAATATAATAGCTTTTCCAACAGAACAGTTAAGCCTTGTTATAGATAATCCTAAATATTCTAATGTGAAATTATATGCTCCAAAGAGTTTCTCACACTTTATAAATGAGTTTAAATTATTAAATACAAACTCTGCTGCAACATATATAGAAACCAATAAATATGTATTTCAAACTCCAAAAGAAGCTGCAGAAGAGATGAGCAGAAAAATATCTGAAATCTCTAAAATGAGTTATAATGAAAAAGTAAATATAATTGAAACTTACAATAAAGAATTAAAAGAAATTAAAGTTGATGAGAAACATGCAATCAATAGAAACACAGCACAGCAGATAGTTGATGCTGGTAATGATGTTGGGCTTATTGCTAAAGTTACTATGTTTGAAAGCATCAAAAAAATAAAAGGCAATGAACTTACACAGGATCAGGCAAAATTGGAAAATCAAGAGATTAATGATACTACAACTTCTTTGGTAAACACAATAGTTAATATGCTTTCAAAGAATTTAGAAACGCAGAAGGTTTTTACAGAGTTAAGAAATTATTCTGACGGCGGAGTAATGGCTCATTCAAATAGAGTTTTTGTTTCTTATGTGAATTTTCTTGCATTTTATAACAATCTCATAAAAAGAAGAAATTTAATACATAGCATAAGAACAGCTTTTCCTACTGTATATAAAAAATATTATGAGAATATGACCACTTCTTCAGAAAAATACAGAATATACGAAGACTTTAGAACACTTGAAGATTGTATTGATAATGGTATGCGTTTTGTTGAAGAGAAAGAGATGAACTTGTATTCTATTGGTGCTTTGCTTCATGATATAGGTAAAGTAAAAGATTTGGATTATTTTGAAGGTGAATCTGGAAGAGATTATGAAAGAATAAAAAAACATTTATTCAATAGCTATACTCTTGTAAGTCAAACTTCTGAATATTCTCTTGAGGTTATTTTAACTGTTGCTTTGCATCATGAATATTATGGACTTGGTTATGGACCTTATGAGCGTTTATACAAATTAAAATTAGAAAAAGTACCAAGCTTTCAAATACCTAGAATAATGTCTTACGAGGCTAAGGTAATAGATGACTGTGATGCTTTTGCTTATTTCCCTGCTAAGATGCTTGAGATAATAGATGTATATGATGCTTTAATTGACCCTGCAAGAAAATATAGAGGAGGAAAAACTTTTACTCCTGAAGAAGCTCTAAACATTATGAAGGAAGATTTTATAGAAAAGCATGTGAAGTTAGACCCTATACTTTATGATGTATTTGTTGAGTTTTTAAGCAACTCTATAGAAAAAGATTTACTTTCTTCTAAGTTAGAATAGATTTATTATATTTGATTAAATAAATAACAAATATTTAAGTGTTTTAATTTATTGATTGTACTATATAGTTTCATATAAAAATATAAATATTTTATTCAACTCTTTCCCGCCTTCGCTTTGCGGACTTCGTCAAAGTTGCAAAAAGTGCAAGTACTTTAGCTTTATATATTTGGAATATGAATAAAATATAAAATAATACTTGTATTTTTTACTAAGTTAAAAATTTTTAGTATATCAATTATTCTCTTTTAAATAATTAATAAATCTCTCTGGCAAATACACATTACTATATTCTAACGCTCTTCTAAATAAAGGAGCTATTTCTGATACTTTAAATCCCGCTATGCCGCAGCCTATCTCTGTAACAAGAAATTTTTTATCTTTATTTTTTATAGTAAAATCTAAAAACTCATCGACATATTTTCTTATTTCATCAACACTCATCTTTCCGCTTCTCGTATAATCAACCGTAGGAATAGCAAAAGTTTTACCCTGAAGACCAAAAGCCTTGCCATATATAGCTCCCCAATTCATAGCCATTCTTGCAGCACCGCCTGCATGCATGCCTTCAGTATTGCTTCCAAATACAAAAACTTCATCATCTTCTAATTTGTTAATATATTTTGCTGATACTCTCATAAATATAAACCTTAATTAATTATAGCTTCATTAAATCTAAAATCAATTCTATAAGTTAAAGTAGCCTGATCATGCACCGTTTTTAATATGGCAGCAAGATCAACAAATTTACTAGCTGTAACATATTTGTCTAATATCACCTGAACCTGATAGCCCCTTGGATAAAGTATTAAATCCTTTCCAAAGGCATTTATTTCTGAAATGAGATTATATATATCATAATTATTAGTTTTTAATTCATATAAAACGCTTCTTAAATATTTTGTATAATCATTTTCTATTTTTTCATTTGTTGAAGTGATGGTTAAACCTGTAATATAAGGAACATCATAATTATAAATAGATGAATTTCTTATAATATATCCGTCATCAGTAATTTCGTATATGCCATTTTGAGATTCTGCTAAAAATAAAGTTTCTCTCTCTTTTATGTTTATGATTAGTAAATCTGGAAAAGATATTTTTATGCTGTCTACTTGAAGTCTAATATTTTTTTCTATTCTTTCTTTTATTTCTTTTCTTGGTATAAAAAATAAACTTTTATTATTATAATCGCTCAAATTAGCTTCTTCTATTACAGTAATTGGTGCTATTAATTTAAGCCCCCTTATCTCAACTCTCAAAACCTTAGCTTTATTAAAAACAAAACCAATGCCAACAATAAATATTATTATTAAAAAATATAATATTATTTTCTTAATTAATTTTTTTTGCTTTTGACTTAATTTATTTTTTTGAAGCTTTTTTCTTAATTTGCTTTCATTAAAAGTTTTATTTTTCATTTTTTATATTTTTATTTTTTTTATTTACTTCTTTTAATTTACTTCGCATCCAGCTTTAAAACCTTTCTCAGTTACCATAAGAGAAAGAGTCTCTCCATTATCTGCCAAAAGAAGCATACCATGTGAATTAACACCTCTAAACTTTTTAGGCTTTAAATTAGCAAGATAAAGCACAGTTTTTCCAACCATCTCCTCTGGTTTATAATACTCAGCAATAGAAGAAACAACTACTCTCTGCTCGCCTCCGCCTATATCAACTACAAACTTTAAAAGCTTATCAGCATTTTCAACTTTCTCAGCAACAACTATTGTAGCAGTTAATAATTCTAACTTCTCAAAATCCTCTTTTTCTATATAAGGCTTATGTTTATCTTCTTTAGGAGGATTAACTTCTTTTTTGTTTTCCTCAGAAGAAGCACCAATCTCTTTTTCTATATCATATCTATTAAATAAAGGATCTCCCTTTTCTATTTTTATGCCAGCCTTTAAAGAACCCCACTTCTTAGCATCTTCCAAAGGTACACTGTCTCCAAGGCCAAGTCTGTTAAATACCTTTTTAGGAGTCTCTACAAAAAATATCTGTAAATAAGCAGTTACTATATAATATGCCTGAAAAGATAGATACATTACATTAGCTAAATGATCTCTTTTACTTTCATCTTTAGCAAGATTCCAAGGAGCACTCTCTTCAACATATTTGTTTACCATCTTTATAACTTCCCAAATGTTAAATAAAGCCTCTTGAAATTTAAAAGAGTCTAAAGCAGATTCTACATTAGCATCTAAAGTAAGCACTGCCTTTTTTAATTCTCTCTCTCTGTCAGAATAAACACTCTCAACCTCTTCTGGAAGAACACCGTCAAAATATTTTCCAAGCATTGTAGTGATTCTATGCCACAAATTACCATAATCATTAGCCAAATCACTATTGATTCTCTTTAAGAAAAGCTCTTGTGAATAAAATCCATCAACACCGAAATTAATCTCTCTCATAAGGAAATATCTTAAAGCATCAACGCCATATTTATCTATTAAAGTATTAGGATCAACAACATTTCCTCTACTCTTACTCATTTTCTTGCCATCATCAAAAAGCACCCAACCATGACCAAACACTTTTTTTGGAAGCGGTATATCAAGCATTTTAAGCATTATAGGCCATATAATAGCATGGAAACGAACTATCTCCTTACCAACAAAATGAACATCGCAAGGCCAATATTTTTTATATAGCTCATCTTCTTCACTATAACCTAAAGCTGTAATATAGTTTGATAAAGCATCAATCCATACATATATGCTGTGCTCATTATCTATAGGGCAAGGTATACCCCAGTTTAAACCTTTACGAGTAACAGCTAAATCTTCAAGACCGGGAAGTAAAAAGTTTTTAAGCATCTCGTTTTGTCTCTCTTTAGGCTCTAAAAACTCTGGGTGTTCTTTATAATAATTGATAAGCCAATCTCCAAACTCAGAAAGTTTAAGATAATAGCATTCCTCTTCTTTATATTCTAATTCTTTCTCACAATCAGGGCAGTAACATTTTCCATCATCTTTTTTTACAACCTGACTCTCTGTGAAAAATGCTTCATCACTCACACAATAAAGACCTTTATAAGAGCCTTTGTAAATATATCCTTTATCATAAAGTTGTTTAAATATATTTTGTACTCTTCTTTCATGGTAATCATCTGTTGTTCTTATATAATGACTATAATCTATATGAAGTCTTTTCCACAATTTTTTTGTAGCTTCTACTATATTATCAACATATTCTTTGGGAGTAGTCTTAGCTTCTTCTGCTTTTCTTTGAATCTTCTCTCCATGTTCATCAGTACCTGTTAAAAAATAAACATCATACCCCATTACTTTCTTATATCTCGCCATAGTGTCTGCCGCTATAGTACAGTAACAGTGTCCTATATGTAAATAATCTGAAGGATAATATATTGGAGTTGTGATATAAAATTTTTTGTCTGTCATTTATTATTTCTCCCTAAAACTATACTTAGATAATTATACTAAAATAAATGCTTTTTGTAAAGATAAAATTTTTATATATATTGTTTAGGAGTAATAGATATTGCACACTTTTTAGTTTAAATAAAGTAGGTATTCCTTCTAATTTTAATTAGTACAAATAAAAAAGTAAATATCTATAAAATAATATAAATCATAAAAAATATAATATTAATTATTAATAAATTAAAAAACAAAAAATTATAAACTTTAAAATTTAGATTATAACTTATTATAATTAAAAAAATATATCATAAGAAAATAAGACCATATAAAATAAGAATAGAAACCCTAAAAATATAATCAGGACTCAATAAATAAAAAATTATTAATAAAGTTATTTGAATACAAAGACTTATACATTGTATTCAAACATCTAGTGTAAGAATCGTATCCATCATAATGACATATAAAAAATAATTAAATATATTTTGTAAAAATAATTAGATTAAAAGAGTTTACATTACAGTCACATTTAGTTATATGATATAGTTGTTGAAAGCAAACATAATTTATATAAAAAAGTTTTATGATTAATTGTACTCAAAAATCAACTTTAGAAAATACAAATCATAAATTAGGAAAATATAATAACTTTTTTAATTACATAATAAATACTTAAAATACAATGTGCCAAACTTACATGCAAATAAAATATAAATTTTAGCTTTATTGCCTATTAAATATACAATATAATCTACTTAATTTTTTTACATAACTATTTTAAAATTACAACATTTATATTCTGATAAAATTTTATAATATTACTTTATTAATCCAAGCATATGATTTCTTAATTTATCTCTATATTTTTTTATTGGAATAAACCACACTATTTTATCTATTAATTTTTTTATAAGAATTAATAGTCCATTTATTGTACTCTTTAATTTATTTACATTACCATCCAATTCATTTATTGTATGAGCTAAGATAATATTTCTCATATTAATAAAATGCATATGGTCTTTAATAATATCTTTTTCTTCATAACCTATATTATAAGATTTTTTTTCCGTATCATTTAAAAATATTTTTATTTCTTTAAAATAATTTACCGTAAGCTCACGAGACTCGTCTAAACAATTGTGGTAAATATTACATTTATCTATATCATTTAATATATTTCCTGAATATTCAACTGGTTTATATTTAAAATAATCAAATTTATTTGCAAATTTTCCATATATGATCACCTTTTTTTTCATCAAAGCTGACCAATATGCTGCATGATAAGAATTAGTTAATATAATATTTGATGATGATATAAAATTAACAATGTTTTCAATACTACTACTATTAGTGATAGTTTCATAATCAAAAACTTTTTGAAAAAATGCATGTCTAACTACTCCGATATCTCTTTTAATTAGATTAGAATCATAATCTAAATATGGAATCATACATGTAGCACAAGGTACATATTTTATATTAGATTCATGATTATAATCTCTTATAGATAATAACGCAACTTTATTAAATTGTATATCTTCTTTTACTATTTGATTTGGTCTATTATGGAACCCCAATGACCAAAATATAACATTATTAGATAAATCTAATAATCTATTTATATTGTGGTTATGACTATCATTATTATATAGTAATCCTCCTCCACCTATAATTACAGTATCAGATTTTTTTATAATTTGAAAATTAATATTCGAAATATTATGTATATAAATATCATATTTATATAAATCTTGAAAAAAATTATAATATCCGCATAACATATCTCCTATATTTTTATAATCTATATAATGTATATAATGTAACATAAAATTTTCCTTATATTAAAAACGGTTGCTAATATTTCATTAACAACCGTTATATTTATTTATGTTCTAATAATAATTTATTATAGAACAGGACTTTCATGCATAGCTTTTAAGCGAGCCCATCTATTATCAACATCTGCTTGGAATTTATCAAGTATGTCTTGATGTTTAAGAAGATGTTTAGTTTTACCCATTAATTTTAACCATTCAGTAACAGGTTGTTTTTTATCATCAGCTACCATATTAGTGATAGTAGTAATACCTTGTTCAACCTCATATAATGGGAAGAAACAACAATCAACAGCAGCTTTAATAATATCTTTACCCATATCATCAGGAGTTTTCCAGTTTAATGGACAAGTGATAAGAAGTTTAACGAAAGCAGTACCAACGTTATTAGCATACCATTGAGCTTTAGCAGCTTTTTTAACTAAATCTAAAGGATAAGCTTCACAACCAGTAGCAATATAAGGTATATGACAACCATTAAATATTTGAGCTACGTCTTTGTGACCAAATTGTTTACCAACTTCAGCTTTACCAACGTTAGAAGTAGAAGTTCTATGACCTAATGGAGTAGAGAATGATAATTGGTTACCAGTGTTCATGTATCCTTCATTATCATATTCTAAGATAATCATTTTGTGATTTCTAATAGCAGCACCAATAGAAGGTCCCATACCTATGTCATGACCACCGTCACCAGTAACCATTATGAATGTAGGATCTTCTGGTCCGTCTATTTCTCCTCTTCTTTTTCTTTCATGATACATTTCAACAATACCAGAAAGAGTAGCAGCACCGTTTTGGAACAAGTTGTGAACATAAGTAGTTCTATAAGAGCTGTAAGGATAACCAGTAGTAACAACCATAGAACAACCAGTATGTACCAAAAGTACAACAGCACCTTCTATACCTTTCATGAAAGTATTGATACCAGAGAATATACCGCAACCGTTACAAGCACCATGACCTTGAGCATAACGATAAGCTTTACCAGTTAATTCTCTAAGAGGCGGAACTTTAACATCAAGTTTATGAGTTTGTTCGTTCATAGTAACAGTGATACCAGATTTTTGACTCTCTAAAGTAAGAGGTTCATGAATAGGTTTCATTTTAACATTAGGATCACCCATATACTGCTCTAAGTAATCATGTTTAGCAACAGAACCAGCAGAAGCTAATTCTTTTAAACCTAATTCAAATAATTCTTTAGCTTTATCAAGAGTAAACTCAGTACCGCCAAGACCATAAACTCTGCTAACGATAGAAGATTTGTTGTTAGGATCATTTTTAAGAGCAGCTCTAATCTCAGTAGACATGTTACCGCCCATACCAGAATAAGTATCTTGTCTGTCCCCTACAACAACTACTTTAACATTAGCAAGTAATTTTTGTAATTCTTTTTCAGGGAAAGGACGAATTTGAGTAATAGCAAAAGCACCTATTTTAAGACTAGGGTTAGCTTTTCTCATTTCATCAACAGCCAAAGTACCAGTTTCATAAGCAGAACCGCAAAGCATTAAAGCAACTTCAGCATCTTCCATATTATGAGTTTCTATAGGAGAGTATTTTCTTCCAGAAAGAGAAGCAAACTCTTCAAATACTTCAGCAATAATAGCTCTAGAATCTTCTAAAGCTTGAGAAAGTTGTAATTTACTACCTGTTAATTCATCTTCATTCATGTAAGGCCCAATAGTAACAGGGTTTTTAGTAGGCTCAACAGAAGTAACTTCAGGAGTATATTTACCTAAGAAATCTTGAACATCTTTATCATTTTTGAAAAGGTGGATTTTTTTCTTTTGGTGAGAAGTAAAGAATCCATCAGAAGAAACAATGATAGGAAGTTTAGCTTTCTCAGCAATTTTTAATGCAAATATATTGAAGTCATAAACCATCTGAGTAGTATGAGCCATAATGATAATCCAACCAGTGTTAAGAGCCATCATTATGTCAGATTGGTCACATTTAATATCTAATGGACCAGAAACAGTTCTGTTTACAACGTTTAATACCATAGGAAATCTTGTTCCCGCTTGAACAGGTAATTGTTCCATAGCAAAAAGTAAACCGTTAGCAGAAGTAGCATTGAATACTCTACCGCCAGCAGTAGCAGCACCGTAACAAATACCAGCTGCACCATGCTCACCGTCACCGGGGATCATGCAAACAGTATGTCTGCCATTAGCTTTCATTTCATCTAAGTACTCAGCAATTTGAGTAGATGGAGTGATTGGGTAATAACCCATAACGTGATAATTGATTTGAGCGGCTGCAATGGCTGCTAATTCATTACCACTTTCAAGTATGTTTTCTTGCTCAGCAAGATTATATTTTTGTGCCATTTATACGCTCCTTATTATTTTTTATAACGACTGTATGTAAGTTTATCAACATCACAATTAGCTTCTACTTCTATTCTTAAAGCCTGCTGATCTTTTTCAAATTTACCAGAATAAGGTCCTTTAGGGCAAGCTCTAACGCATTTTAAACAACCTTTACAATATTGATAATCGATACCCATCATGTTCATAGCTGTTTTATTAGGGTCTTTCCTGTCTGGTCCTTTTTCCCAAACGATACAAAGGTCAGGACAAACAACTTCACAGTTAGCACAATCAATACAATTAGCAGGATTAAATACAGGTATATTACCAGTACGAGTAACTTGTAAGTCTTTTAAAGTAGAGTTACCAGCAGCACTGATGTATCCGCCTGTTAATTGGTTGTTTTTACCATATACAGGTTCTGGTTTTTTATAAGGAATATATGGATATTTGCCATCTGCTTTGAATTCTTTAACAACAGATTCACTTCCGCCTTTTCTGAAAGCCTCAATATTTGGCTCAACTAATTCAGCTTTTCTTCCGCCAAATTGTTTTCTAATTTGTTCTTCAAATTTAGCAGAATCTATGAAATCAAGCTGATTAACCATAGCACCCATAATAATAGTGTTAGCGGCTTGTGAAGGAAGTTTCAAATCATTAGCAATTTTTATTGCATCAACACAAACTACTTTACCACCATGTAATTTAGCAAAATCTCTTGCCTCATCAGGTGTTTTATTAGTGTTAAAAATAACAATAGCATCTTCTTTAACGCCAGCTAAAGTAAGAGGGTTTTTAAGAAGATTCATGTGGAACACTGCCACTACGTGGGGTTCTTCTACAGTAGAGTTTACTCTAACTTCAGTTTCTGAAAACCTTACAAAAGATTTTACTGGAGAACCTTTCTTTTCTGAACCATAACTTGAGAATGCAGCACCATAGAAACCTTGAGTTAAAACGCCTACTTCTGCAAGCATTTTACCAGCACTATTAGCACCCATTCCACCGATACTTTCGAGACGAATCTCGAAAAATCCTAAATCATTGACTTTTGGGAGTTTCACAGTTTTATTCTCCTTTATTATTAAAATATGTGATTTTTGGGTTAATACTCTTATATATCAACCTATATATTCTACTACAAAATATATAAAAGTCAAATTAAATATTATGAATATTTTATTTTTATCTATTTATTAATAAAAGTGCTGTTTGTTCATTTAATTATGAAATTATGAAAATACAAAAAAACATATTGTTAAAAAAGTATATTTATATTGTAATAAATACAAAAAAGAATATTCTATTAAATAATTAGGAGTTTATATGAAATATATAATTGGTGTAGATGTAGGAAGCGGAAGCGTGAGGGTTGGTATATTCTCTACTACAGGAGAAAGTATAATATTTAAAAGTAAAAACATAAAAATAAGAAAAACTGGAAATAATTTTGTAGAACAATCAAGTATGGATATTTGGGAAAGTCTTTGTTTTGTTATAAAAGAATCAATAAAAGAGGCTAAAATAGAGCCTAAAGATATAGTTTCTATGGGGTTTGATGCTACTTGTTCTCTTGTTGTATTAGATAAAGAGGATAAGCCTGTTAGTGTTAATCCTGATAACGATGATTATTGGAATATTATAATGTGGATGGATCACAGGGCTTATGAAGAGGCAGAATTTATAAACTCTAAAGATTATAATGTATTAAAGTATGTGGGCGGTAAAATTAGCGTAGAAATGGAAATGCCTAAGATTTTATGGCTCAAAAAAAATCTAAACTCTTCATATAAAAGAATAGATAAATTTTTCGATTTAGCTGATTTTTTACAATACAAAGCATGCGGCTCTTCAATAAGAAGTTCTTGTACTTTAGGATGCAAATGGACTTATTTGGTGCATGAAAACAGGTGGGATAAAGATTTTTTAAAAGATATAGGGCTTGATGATTTATTAGAAGGAGACAAAATAGGCTCAATTGTTAAAGAACCGGGCTCTTTAGCTGGCAATTTAACAGCTGAAAGTGCTAGAGAATTGGGATTACATGAAGGGGTAAAGGTAGCTGTAGGTATGATAGATGCTCATGCTGGCGGTTTAGGTTCCTTAAGAGATGAGGCTGATGATGTTATGGTGGTAGTAGCTGGAACTTCTGCTTGCCACATGATGAACAGAAACGATTCTACCTTTATAAACGGTATATGGGGACCTTATTATAATGCTATGGTTTCTAAGATGTGGCTTAATGAAGGAGGTCAAAGTGCTTATGGAAGCTTATTAGACTATACTTTAAGAAGTCATTCCTATTATAATACTATACTAAAAGAAGTTGATGGGGTACATAATAAAATCTACGATATTTTAAATAAAGAAGTAGAAAGATTAAGAGATATAAACCCTTTTACAATCAAAGATTTAAATGTATTAGACTATCATTATGGCAACAGATCCCCTAGGGCTGATGCTAAAGCGAGGGGAATGATTGTTGGTATAGATATGGCTGAAGATTTAGAATCTATGGCGAAAATATATTGGGCTGTTATTGACAGTATTTGTTTCGGTACCAAACACATTATAGATACTTCTAGAAATAATGGCTATAAAATCAATGATATAATAGTTTGCGGCGGTTTAACTAAAAATCCTTTATATATGAAAGAATTAGCAAATATATGCAATCAAGATATTTATTTTGCAGGGCATGATGAGGCTGTTGTATTGGGAAGTGCGATTATTGCTGCTATAGCTTCTGATATATACCCTACATATAAAGAAGCTTTAAGTAATATGGGTAAGTTAGGAAATAAAGTTGAGCCTGATAATAACTTAAAAGAATACTACAATAAAAAATATGAAATATATTTAACTATGTATGAAGACAAAATAAAATATGAAGACATTATGAAAGATTTTTAGATAAATATTTATAAAATTATATTTTTTATATTACAGAAAACCTATTTTCTTTTAGGATTTAAAATAATAAAATTAGGGCAAAGTATATTAAGAACTTTAAAAATCTCAAAATTTGTTTGACATACCTAAAAAATTATAATACTATATACCATATATAGGTAAATGAAAAATAATAGAGAGTCTAATAAAATGAAAAATAAATTTAATAGTTTAACAATACAAATCCCTATGGCAATTAATATATTTATTACTTCATTGCTATTTATATCAATATTCACATTAGTAAGTATGTCTTCTAAAGCCATAGATAAAGCAAATTATGATGGTTTTCAAACAACTGTAAAAGGATATACAACTTTTATAAATTCTTGGTCTGAAAATCAGCTTGTATTAGCAGATACTTATTCTTCATTATCATTTGTAATTAATTATATGATACAAAGAAATGTTGAAGCAGAAGCTAATATGCTAACTGTATTAGGATTAATGGGGGCAAAAAACCCTTATGTAATTAGTTTATCATTGGTAGAAAAAGACAGCACTATTATAAACAGCTCATCAAAGGCAGATGATATAAGCGGAAAAAAAATATCTGAATTGTTTCCAGATTTATGGCAAAAATTTGACAGTGTAAAAAAACCTACATTGTCAGACAATATATATAAAAATAAAGATGGTAAATGGATTATAGGTTGTATATCTCCTGTACTTTCAAGAACGGATCAAAGTTATTTGGGGGCTATGCTTGTAATATTGGATTGGTCTAAGGTTGTTGATGAGATGCTAATTAATATTGGAGATAATTTTGATAATGATAGAAGAATTTTTATTATTAATCAAAAAAATATTATAATGCATAATTTATTAGAGAATATTGGAAAAGAATTTCCAGTTGAATTTAATAATGTAATTAATGAAAAAGAAGGATATCTATCATTTACAGAATCATCTGTAGAGAAATCATGCTTCTTTTACTCTGCTAATACCCTTCCTTGGAAATTAGCAATTGCCATACCAAATAAATTATTAAATCAAAATAGAAATCAATTAATAATTACTGGAATTATTATAGGAATCATAGGAATTATTATTGGATATGTAATAGGATACTTCTATACAAAAATAAAAATTTCACCTCTAAAAATTGTAGCAAAAGAGGCAAAAGATATGTCAAAAGGAAACTTTGTATTAGAAGATCATAAATTCCAAAATAATGAAATAGGTGAAATAGCAGATTCTTTTAGAGAGATGAGAGATGCTCTATCTAATATAATTAATGAAGTTAACAACACTTCTCAAAAGATTAATGAATCAGCTTTAACATTATCTAGAGGAAGCGATGATTTAGAGAGAAGAACAGAAGAGCAAGCAAGCAGTTTGGAAGAAACTTCATCTGCAATACATCAAATGGCTTCTACAATAAAAAGCTCTACATCAAACTCTCTAGAAGGCAATAATATGATGGCATCATCTAAAGAAGCTGTAGAAAATGGTGCTAGAAGTATATCTGCAACTACAACAAATATAGAAGAAGTTTATGAAGACAGTGAAAAAATTAAAAGCATAACAAAAACAATAGAAGATATAGCTTTTCAAACTAACATACTTGCCCTTAATGCATCTGTAGAGGCTGCACGTGCAGGAGAACATGGAAAAGGTTTTGCTGTTGTAGCTTCAGAAGTAAGAAACTTAGCTCAAAATGCACAAACCTCTGCTAAAGATATAACATTATTAATAGACAACATATACGAAAAAATTAACAAATCTGCAGAAACTGCTAGAGAATCTAAATTAATATTTGATGATATACAATCAAAAGTAGAAAATACCGCTAAAATAATGAATGAAATAAGCACAACTGCCTTAGAACAAGAAACTTCTATAGAGCATATAAATACATCTATATCAAAAATAGATGATATTACAAATAAAAATGTTGCTTTGGTAGATGAGACAGCTATATCATCAAAAGAAATTTTAGAACAAGCACAAAATTTGCAAGAATTAATGAAATTCTTTAAGATGAATTAATTAATAAAAAATTGACATTAAAAATTATTATATATATAATCTTTTATATAAATAATAATTCTTGGAGAATTGGAGAAAACGATGAAAAAAACATTATATATAATTTTTGCTTTATCAATGCTAATTACTTCTTATGCTTATTCTAAATCTGTTGCAATAAGTGAAGTTCCTAAAAGTGCTATAGCATTTGCTGATAAATATTTTCCAGATAATTATTTATATAGAGCTTCTGAAATGTCTGGTACGTATATTTTAATATTCAAAGGCGGATTAAAAATATATGTAAACAATAGAGGAGAATGGGGCACTATAAGCGGCGGAGGAAATGAAATATCTATAGATTATCTTGAAGAGAATATAAAAAACGCTATAAAGAAAGAATTTCCAAATGAAAAAGTTATATATATACAGAAAAAAAGTAAAGATTACAAAATTGAATTCAAAAATAGACAAAAAATTACTATAGACTTTGACGGAAATATTAAAAAATAAAATTAAATATTATCTGCTAAATATTTAACAATATCATCTCTTACATTTCTGCCATAATAATCAAATTGTGCCTCTCGCATTTTTACAAGTTTTTCTCTATTATTAGCGATAAGTAAATCTATTTTGTTAAATATATCATCTGTAGATTTTGAATCTAAACCTAAACCATTTTGCTGTATATAAATAGGATTCTCTTCTTCCTGACCAGGCAAAGCCCCCATAGATACTATTGGGATAATACAATTAACTGCCTCTATTATAGCTGTAGGGCCTGATCTTGTTATCAATATATCATTCTCATGAAAAAGTTTTGCTATATCTTGTGTGTAGCCTATTATCTGAGGACTATAACTCCTTGAAGAATAAAATTGAGTTAGCTTATTGTATGTACTCTTATTTCTTCCGCATACTATTGTAACTTCACAATTATATCTGCTATAGAGATTTTTTATTATATATAGAAGTCTTTTAGTTTTTTCAGAATTGTTTAGTATTAATATTTTTAGTTTTCCGTCAATATTTGTATTTTTAATAATCTCTTCTTTGCTTGCAAAAGGGGCTGTAAAACCATCTCTTACAGGAAGACCAAATGTTATAAGCTTTTCTCTATCTATTCCATTTTTTATCATATATTCTGTAGCTTCTTTTGATGGGCTTATTATTTTATCTGCCCTATTATCAAACCAAATCTTTGTTATTGTAATCAAATCTGTAATAAGTATAAAAAACTTCACATCCAACTTATTTTTCTCTATGATATTTAATAAACTTCCGCTAAAAAGAGGATGAACATTTAAAATTAAATCTGGCTTATATTCTTTATAAATCTTTAAAAAACTTCTCTTAATTGTTATAGAATTATTTCTATTAATAAAATCTTTATTTTTAAATGAAAACTTAAAAATATTCTCCCAAAGTTTAGGAAAATATTTTACACACTGATTATAAAGTCTCTCTCCTGCTAATAAATCAGGTCCGCCTAAAGTAAAACCATTAACTACTTTTATTTCAATGCTATCTTTATATAATCTTTCAAATCCCTGAATAAGTGCGGTATGTACACTTTTATGTCCATGACCTGTATATTCTGAAGATATTATAAGTATTTTTTTCATTTTTTTACCTTTTACATAACTATTAATATATCATTAATATATTAATATTATAATAAAATGAAATCTTTTGTCAATCTAATTAATTATTTTAAATTATATTTCCTTCTTTATCAAAAGAAATTATTTTTCCATCATCAACTTTAAATTGATAGCCTTTAGATTTTTTATATATTGAGTTTATTTTGTTATATTTTTCTTTTATAGTGTTTATAATATTTGAAGGAATAAACTTATTTGCTTTTTCAAATGATATTATATTTCTATTGCCTATAATATTAATCCATTCACCCTTATAATTAAAATGTATAGAACTTCCGCCTTTAAATACTACAATATAAGTGTTACCACTCATTAAAGTATGATGAATAGTATAATCATTAAAATTATTTTCTATAAATTCTTTTGATAAATCTGGTATCCTCTCATAAGGTATTGGATTAAAATGTCCGCCGTCATCATCAAAAAATATATAGCCTGAGCTAAAAAAACTTAAAAATAGTAAAAATAAATAAAGCTTTTTCATTATTAATTTTCTCTATTATATTTATTATATAACTAATATATTAAATATAATAAAATATTTGTTATATTGTTTCAGCTTTTTTCCAAATATTATTAAGTTTATCTTGCAAAATAAGCGAAGATGCATTTATTATATAAATAAGGCTAAAAGGTATAACTCTTAAAATAGTAAAAATTCTATCAATATCATCATCTGTATAATTAGCACTAAGTGCAAAAATAATAATGCTAAATATTATATTAAAAAACAAAGCAATAAAAATAACAATATCTATCAAAACTATCATAACAGTTTTATCTTCAGTGTTATTCATTCCAATTTGAGTAGGCATTTCTTTATACACTATCTTACCATACTTGTAATACCAATATTTAAAATAAAGCCCGCAAGTAAAAAATCCAAATAATACTTCAATTAATGGGTTAATATCTTCTTTACCTGTGAAATCTTTTATTTCTGTTGTAGTTTTATATATCCAATAATAATAAAATAATCCACAGGTAAGTATATTAAGCAAAAGAAGTAAAGGAATTGGAAAGATTACTCCTTTTTTCATAAAAATTTTTTCTCCGAATTATTCCTAATTATTGCTCAGTAAAAAAAGCTTTATATAAAGCATTAATAGCCTTATTTAAATCTTTTTCTTTTACCCCTATCATAATACTAGCTTCACTAATACTCTGGTTAAGCATTTCAATATTAACATTAGCCTTCTCAATAGCATTCATAGCCCTAGCAGAAATACCAATAACCTCCTGCATTCCCTCTCCAACAAGCATTACTAAAGCTAATTCATTATCAAAGAAAACATTATCCACATTAAGCTCATCACGTACCCTTTCATAAATGCGTTTTTCTTTATCTGCTGTTAAAGTAGAACCTCTAACTATTACAGATATATTATCTATACCAGAAGGAGCGTGCTGATATGGTATGCCTTCATCTTCTATTATCTCTAATAATTTTCTGCCAAAACCAACTTCCCTATTCATAAGATATTTACTAACATAAAGACAAGAAAAGTCAGATTCTCCAGAAACACCAACAACAGGATTTTTTAATTTATCTCTTTTAGCAACTATTCTAGTACCTTTAGAAGCAGTGTTATTAGTATTAAGTATATGAACAGGTATATTAGCTTCATAAACAGGCTGAAGTGCCTCTGCATGAAGAACATTAAAACCGCCATAACTAAGCTCACGCATCTCTCTATATGTAAACTCATCTATAAGCTTAGGATTATCCACTATACTAGGAGAAGCAGCCAAAACTCCATCTACATCAGTAAAGTTTTCATATACTTCAGCTTCTACTGCCTTAGCAAGTATAGAACCTGTAATATCGCTTCCGCCCCTCGGGAAAGTTACAACATCTCCCTTTTGTGTATATCCAAAAAATCCGGGAAAAACTACTATAGCACTTTCATCTTTTAATTTAGCAAGATTCTTATAAGAAATATCAAGCACAGCAGCATTTCCAAACTCTTCTGATAATAACAACCCAGCATCTTTTGGATTAACATATTTTGCCTCTACTCCTAAACTATTAATATATGAAGCTACTACTTTAGCATTAATATCTTCTCCAAGAGCCTTAACCCCATCTGTAAACTTCACAGCAATACTTTTATCTTCTGATATTCTATTTTTTATGTCACTGTCGATTTCTTCTAAAAGCGAATGTGATAAACCTAAATCATCTATTATGCTTTTAAATCTCTCTAGTATTATCTTTAATTCATGATTACCGTCTTTTCCAGCAAGTATTGCATCAGCAAGTGCTATAAGCAAATCTGTAACCTTTGTATCTTCTTTTACCCTCTTACCCGGTGCAGAAACTACAACTATTCTTCTATCTTTATCAGATAAAACTATATCTACAACTTTTTTTATTTGTACAGCATTAGCAAGCGAAGAGCCTCCAAATTTTGCCA